>NZ_JBBLZC010000061.1:0-1970 GCF_037908215.1 Benzoatithermus flavus
GTCATAGCGGACGGTGAGCTCCTCGGCATACAAGCGAACCATGCGGCCACCTCCTTTTGGACTAAGAAAATGAAAATCACTATCATTAACAATCTTTATTATAACGAAATTCTTAAAAAAGACAATGAATTTTCTCATCGAAAAAACAAGTTTTATGATGGAAAAAAGAAGGATTTTTTCGTTCCGATGTCGAATGAATCCTTGACACACAAGGAACGTAAAGGAGTTTTTCTCTTATGAACGTTCAAGTCAAAAAGGTCTATCGCAATTCACGAGTGTTGATTATCCAAAATTATACATACGCCTTCCATAAATTTGGGCATACTCAAACAAAGCAGCGGCCATCCCGGATTTCCAATCGAGAGGAAGCTGCCCAGAGAAAAAACGGCGAACGAACGAAATGAAGGAAAGAGAGACGTTCGTCTGTTTTTTGGTTTGATCATACAGCCATCGCAGCAACACATACGCGATGAACGCCGCAAACAGTTGGTTGTATACCGCATTTTCCGTCGTGCCAAACAAGGTCGGGACATTCAGATATTGCTTCACCCAACGGAAAAAGACCTCAACAGTCCAACGTTGTTGGTACATGTCGGCAATGGTTTCCGCAGACGCATGGAAGAGGTTCGTCACGACCCGAATGTCGCGGCCATTCGCATCTCGAAAGATCACCACCCGGTGACGCTTGGTGGAGCGGTATTGTTTCGTCCCCAACTGGCACGTGAAGTCGGCTTGAACCGATGAAGATGCGCTCGGAAGGCGTTTCAAGCTTTTTTTCTGATGAAGTTCGATGTTGTCCTTCATCCGAATGACAAAGAGCTGATGCTGCTCCACAAATCGATCGAGGCGTTCGATTTTGAAATACGCCCGGTCTTCCACCAGCACTTGTTGAGCGTTCGTCAACTGTTCTCCCACTGGGCCATCATGACGCAGTCCGATGGTTTCCACCACGTCTGCCGGCAACGAGGATTCCGGCGAATACGCGACGTGCAGCTTCACTCCGGCGCGTTCGCCGTGATACGGCGCCCATGGGAGGCGGTTTTTCCCGACTGTGACGGTCGTCGAATCCACCACCCGAAGCGGTTTGGGAAACCGAAGCGAACGGCGGGTTTGGCGGTTGCACTTGGAAATGATCAACGCCAACAAGCGTTTCATGATGTCATAGGGAACTTCTTTCGCTTTCTTGGATACAGTTGAATAATGGAATCGCGGCAATCCATACAGAGGCCCCACATCGGCTCCGTGGCGAAAGCTTTTCCATTGATGCATGGCGGCCAGCAGGAAGAAGTGAATCAACTCGCGCAACGTAAAGGTTCGAGACGAATCACGATACCCAACCGCTTCGGCAATCAGTTGAATCTCTTCATCCGAAACAAGTTTTTGCATCAAATTCGGGAGTGTGGTATGCTTGTTCATAGAGAGCACCTCCTAGGTTTGTTTGTGTCGCTACTCACATTCTACAGGAAAGGTGCTCTTTTTTCTATACCCTTTGGATTTTATTGGATAATCAACACGCCTGTTGCTTTTTGATTTCTTCCATGTCTAAAAAACTACATTTCGATGTGTAGCTTTCTTCTGTTACAATGACACGAACCCCTTGCTCTTCCGCTTTGTACTGTAATTGATGGATAAACATATCATAAGGAATTTGAACGAACGCTTGATTTAGTCGTTTCCCTAAATCAACCTCTTGTTTCCAATTATCATTTTTACCAATAACAATCGTATCAATATTATGCTTAACACACCAATCTACAACATATCTACTTGCTTTATGCATGAAGTCTTTAATTTTATTGTTTCGTTTTAATGTTAATTTTTCTAGTCTTTTACTCCAATTCAATCCATTTTGTTTCTTTAAAATACTTTGAAAATACGCTTTTTGTTTGTTGTAGTATTGATTTATGGATTTGACTCCTTTGCCATTAATAACAATCGGTGTTTCACCGATGTTATTTACCATAGTTGCA
>NZ_JBBLZC010000007.1:0-195145 GCF_037908215.1 Benzoatithermus flavus
GCGGTCCGCTTGGCCCGCCGGCTCGGCAGCGAGCCCGCCGGGTGCGCGCTGCTGTCGGCCGGCGCCGCCGCGCCGGCACCGGCCCGGCCGCGTCTCGCCGGCCTGCCCCGCCGCCCGCGCGGTCCTTGACCGGCCGACGTGAGCCACCCGTCAGTGCCGGGTGCTCGCCTCCTCGCTGTGAGCGGCGGCGTAGCTGCGCGCGCGTCTGCCGCCGCGGCCGGGCGGCGTCGCCTCCGCTCCCGGCAGGGGTTCGTACTGCTTCCAGCCGGTTGCCCGCCACTGGCCGGCGCGCTCGTCGAGATCGATCGCACCCGCACTTTCGAGGACCGCCATCGTCTCCTCGACCCGCGCCTCCTCGACCCGGGCCGCGACGAGAACGCCGCCGCGACGGATGCCTTCCTCGTAGCTGCGCTGGTCCTCCGACGGCAAGAACAGGGCCGCGAGCGAGGCCAGAAAGCCGCGCTCCTCCTGCGGCGGCTCGCTCGTCGTGCCCACGGGGGCGGAATCGTCACGGATGATCGCGACGGCGCTGCCCGGCACGCCGATGCCGGCGAGGTCGGCCGCTGCCCGCTCGGCCTCGGCCCGACCGTCGAAGACGGCCGCTACCGTGTGCATGGCGGCCCCGGCTCGCTCGGCCGTGGCGCCGGCCGTAGCCGCGGCTGTCGTCGCCGCCGTCGTGGTGCCCTCGCTCCGGGCGGCGGACGACGATCCCGTATCCTCGCTCTGGGGTGCTGCCGCCGGCTCGATGGTGGCAGGACCGCTCGTGGAGCCGTGCTTGGGCGCATCGGCCGAAGGCGTCGCGTCGAGGCCGTAGGCGGCGGCCACCGGCGTGCCGTAGCCGCCGAGCGTGGCGGTCGTGCCCTGCTGGCGCAGGCGCAGATTGTTCTGGACGTGGACGATGCCCGGGACCTCGAGCGCCAGGTCTTCGGCACGGCGGCGGGTGCCGCGATCGTCGACGAAGCCCTTGAGCGTCACCTCGCCGTTCTCGGCCGTGACCTCGATCTCGGACGCATCGACGAACGGATCGTCGGTGAGCCGGTCGCTCACATCCTCGAGAATGCGCCGGTCGGAACGGCGATAACTTCTGGGCCCGCGCCCGCGATGGCCGCCCGCCTCGCTGCTCCAGTCGCCGTAGAGCTCGCGCCGCCACTCGGCCGGCCCGGACCAGAAGCCCCGCTCGCCCCAGCCGCGACCTTCCTCGCGCCAGCCGCCGAAGCGGCCGGAACTCTGCTCGGCCCAGGACTCGTGGGGCCTGCTGCCTTCGTCGCCCTCGTCGCGCCAACCACGCTCGCTGGCCATGACCGGCCTCCCCTGATCGATCCTGCGGGATGGACCGACAGGAAAGAGCGCGACGCCGGCGCGGGTTCCAGCGCTTCAGCCCGCCCGTTCCGGGAACAGTCCGGCGAGCCCGGCCTCGCTCGCCGGGCACACGCCGCGCTCGGTGACGAGCGCCGTGACGAGGCGGGCCGGCGTCACGTCGAAGCCCCAGTTGCCGGCGGGCGAGCCCTTGGGCGTGATGCAGATGGTCTCGATCCGCCCATCCGCGGTGCGGCCGCGCATGTGCGTCACCTCGGCCTCGCCCCGCTCCTCGATCGGGATCTCGGCGAGGCCGTCGCACATGGTCCAGTCGATGGTGGTGGAAGGCAGCGCCACGTAGAACGGCACGCCGTTGTCCTTGGCGGCCAGCGCCTTGAGATAGGTGCCGATCTTGTTGGCGACGTCGCCGCAGCGCGTGGTGCGGTCGGTGCCGACGATGCACAGGTCCACCATGCCGTGCTGCATGAGGTGGCCGCCGACATTGTCGGCGATCACGGTGTGTGGCACCTCCTGGTGCAGGAGTTCGAAGGCGGTGATCGCGGCACCCTGATTCCTGGGCCGGGTCTCGTCGACCCAGACATGGACCGGGATTCCTTCCTCCTGCGCCCGGTAGATCGGGGCCGTGGCCGTGCCCCAGTCGATCGTGGCGAGCCAGCCGGCGTTGCAGTGGGTGAGGATGTTGACGGGCTCGCCCGGCTTCTTTCTCGCCGCGGCCGCGCGGATGAGCGGCAGACCGTGATCACCGATCGCCTTGCAGATGGCGACGTCCTCGTCGCAGATCGCGGCGGCCTCGGCATAGGCCAGCTCGATCCGCCGCTCGTAGGGCTGGTTGAGCAGCCGGCTGCGCATCCGATCCAGCGCCCAGCGCAAGTTGATCGCGGTCGGGCGGGTGCGGATCAGGCGGGCGTAAGCGCGCTCGATGCCCTCGTCGGTGACGTCCTCGCGCAGGCCCAGGCACATGCCGTAGGCGGCGGTGGCGCCGATCAGGGGCGCCCCGCGCACCTTCATCTCCTCGATCGCCTCGGCGGCATCCCCGAGCGATCGCAGCTCGGCGATCTCGATCTCGTGTGGCAGCCGGGTCTGGTCCAGGATCATGACCGTCCAGCCGTCCTCGGCGACCCAGATCGTGCGGTAGTGCTTGCCGTCGATGCGCATGCGCTCTCCCCTCCTTGGCCGCGGGAGATTAGGGGGCGGCGGCCTGCCTCGGCAATGCCGGCGGCCGGAACCCTCAACGCACGGCCGCGGGGGATGTTGCCGAGCGCCGCGCGGGATTGGCGTCGCCGGCGGGCGTGCTATCTAGCGCGCGTCATGCTGCACCTCAACGACATCACGCTCCGCATCGCCGGCCGTCCGCTCCTGGAAGGGGCGACGCTGCACGTCCCGGCCGGGACCCGGATGGCGCTCGTCGGCCGCAACGGCACGGGCAAGTCGACGCTTCTCAGGCTGATCGCCGGCGAGCTCCAGCCCGATGCCGGCTCGATCCGGCTGCAGACAGGGGCCCGGATCGGCGTCGTGAAGCAGGAAGCGCCGGGCGGCACAGCGACGCCGCTCGAGGCGGTGCTCGCGACCGACACGGAGCGTGCCAGCCTCCTCGCCGAAGTGCCTACCGCCACCGACCCCGCCCGCATCGCCGAGATCCACAACCGCCTCGCCGAGATCGGCGCCGACGCCGCACCCGCCCGTGCGGCCCGCATCCTGAAGGGTCTCGGCTTCGACGATGCGGCGCAAGCGCAGCCCCTCTCCTCGTTCTCGGGCGGCTGGCGGATGCGCGTGGCACTCGCCGGTGTCCTCTTCCTCGAGCCCGATCTGCTCCTGCTCGACGAGCCCACGAACCATCTCGACCTCGAGGCGGCGATGTGGCTCGAAGAGCATCTGAAGCGCTACCCGCGCACGCTCATCCTGGTCAGCCACGACCGCGACTTTCTGAACTCGGTGCCGGAGAAGATCTGCCATCTCGAAGGCCGGAAGCTCACGGTCTATGTCGGCGGCTACGACCAGTTCGAGCGCCAGCGGCGCGAGAAGCTCGTGCTCGCCGAGAAGGCAAGAGCGCGCCAGGAGGCGGAGCGGGCGCGCATCCAGGCCTTCGTCGACCGGTTCCGCTACAAGGCGAGCAAGGCGCGCCAGGCGCAGAGCCGGATCAAGATGCTGGAGCGAATGCAGCCCATCGCCCAGGCCCTGGTCGAGCCCGAGATCCGCTTCAGCTTCCCGGCCGCCGCCATTCCGGCGCCGCCGCTCGTCACCATGGAGATGGCGCGCGTCGGCTACGGCGCGAAGGTCGTGCTCGATCGGCTCTCGCTGCGGATCGATCCCGACGACCGCATCGCGCTGCTCGGCCGCAACGGCAACGGCAAGAGCACCTTCGCGAAGCTCGTCGCCGGCAGGCTCGAGCCGATGGCGGGCGAGCTGACTCGGGCGCGCGGGCTGAAAGTCGGCTTCTTCGCTCAGCACCAGATCGAGGACCTCCTGCCGGAGGAGACCCCGATCCGCCACGTCCAGCTTCGCCGGCCGTTGGAGACCGAGCAGCAGGTACGAGCGCGCCTCGCCCGCTTCGGGCTCGGCCAGGAGCGGGCCGAGACCAAGGCCAGGCATCTCTCGGGCGGCGAGAAGACCCGCCTCGCCATGGCGCTCATGTGCCTCGACGAGCCGCAGCTCCTGATCCTCGACGAGCCCACGAACCATCTCGACATCGACAGCCGCGACGCTCTGGTCGAGGCGATCAACGAGTTCGCGGGTGCCGTGATCGTCATCAGCCACGACCGGCACCTCGTCGAGCTCGTGGCCGACTCTTTGTGGCTCGTGGCCGACGGCCGGGTGAGGCCCTACGAGGGCGATCTCGACGACTACCGGAAGCTCTTCCTCGAGACCTCGAGCGAGCCCGCCCCGGCGCCGAAGGAACCCGAGAGGCCGAAGGCCGACCGGCTCTCGGCGAGCGAGCGGCGCTCGCGGCTGGCACCGCTGCGCCAGCGGGCGAAGGAGGCCGAGCGCGAGGTGGAGAGGCTCGTCGCCGAGCGGGAACGGCTGGAGGCCAGGCTCGCCGATCCCGCGAGCTACGCCGACGGCACCGACATCGGGGCGCTGCAGAAGCGCCTGGCCGAGCTCGCCGCGCTCATGGAGGCGGCCGAGACACGCTGGCTCGAGGCCGAGGCCGAGATCGAGCGCGTCGAGGCGGCGGCATGAGAACCCTGCAGCAGCTCGGATGTTGAGGATGAGGCGGATCCGCTGCTCGCCGCTGCCGGCGCAGCGTCCGGCCATGGCCTGCGGGATGCCGGGCTCCCGCGGGTGGAGACACGTCCATGCAGCGCATCACCTCGGCCTCGTTCCTCGTCCT
Organism: Benzoatithermus flavus; assembly: GCF_037908215.1. Lineage (NCBI taxonomy): Bacteria > Pseudomonadati > Pseudomonadota > Alphaproteobacteria > Geminicoccales > Geminicoccaceae > Benzoatithermus > Benzoatithermus flavus. The sequence goes on from NZ_JBBLZC010000007.1 coordinate 4,646, forward strand.
GAGGGCCGCCCTTTTTGTCGCCCGGCCGGCGGCGGCGCAGGATGCGGCCCACGCCTGCGCGAACGAGGTGCAGCGGCTGTCGGAAGCCTTCCAGATAGGCGAGACCAAAGGCGAGGCGAAGGTGACCATCCAGCAGGCGCCGGGCGCGCAAGGGAGCGAGCCTCGGCGAGGAGCAGCGCCGGCAGATCGGCCGGCTCGTCAAAGAGGCGCGCACGGCCGGCGAGCGGGGCGATGAGGCGACCTGCCTGCAGCGGCTCGGCGACGCCCGCGTCATGCTGCGTCAGGCCGGTCTCGGCGGCGGCCAGTCCGGCGTGGCCAACACCGGCCCCGGCACGGCCGGAAGCGCTGGCGCCGTCGGTGCTGGCCCCGCCTCCGGTGCTGCGGGCGTCACGTCCGGAACCGGCGCAACGGGTGCAGCACCCGGCGCGAGCGGCGGCAACCGAGCGCCTGCTCCGATCATGCCAGAGCCGGTATTCGCTCCCCAGCCCTGCTCCCCGAAGCTGCCGTTTCCATCAGTCCGGCGATAGAAGCGGCGGCGCGGCTCGTCTATAGAGGCGCGCAGCTTTCGGAACGGATGGATACGAACGATGAAGGCGGGCTGGCAGTTCTGGATCGATCGCGGCGGCACGTTCACCGACGTGGTGGGCCGAGCACCCGACGGCTCGATCCGGATCCACAAGCTCCTCTCGGAGAACCCCGAGCAGTACAAGGACGCGGCGATCCAGGGCATCCGCGACCTCTTGGGCCTCGGCAAGAACGAGAAGCTGCCCGATGCGATCATCGACGCCGTCAAGATGGGCACCACGGTCGCGACCAATGCGCTGCTCGAGCGCAAAGGCACGCCCACCGTGCTCGCGATCACGCGGGGCCTGGGCGACGCGCTCCGCATCGGCTACCAGCACCGCCCCGACATCTTCGCCCGCCACATCGTGCTCCCTGAGCAGCTCTACACCCGTACGATCGAGATCGAGGAGCGGCTCGAGGCCGACGGCACGGTGATCCAGCCCCTGGACCGCGACAAGGCCAAGGCCGATCTCGCCGCCGCCTACGCCGAGGGCTACCGCGCCGTCGCGATCGTCCTCATGCACGGCTACCGCTACCACCAGCACGAGATCGCGGTGGCCGAGATCGCGCGCGAGATCGGCTTCACCCAGATCTCGGTGAGCCACGAGGTGAGCCCGCTCATGAAGATCGTGGGCCGCGGCGACACCACCGTGGTCGATGCCTATCTCTCGCCGATCCTGCGCGAATACGTGGACCGGGTCGCGGCCGAAACCGGCGACGTGCGGCTGATGTTCATGCAGTCGAACGGTGGCCTGGTCGATGCCCACCGGTTCCAGGGCAAGGATGCGATCCTCTCCGGGCCGGCGGGTGGCATCGTCGGTGCGGCCAAGACGGCGGCGCTTGCCGGGTTCGATCACATCATCGGCTTCGACATGGGCGGCACCTCCACGGACGTCACCCACTATGCCGGGGCCTTCGAGCGCGCCTTCGACACCGAGGTGGCGGGGGTACGGATGCGCGCGCCCATGATGAAGATCCACACCGTCGCGGCCGGCGGCGGGTCGATCATCAGCTTCGACGGCCAGCGCTTCCGGGTGGGGCCCGAGAGTGCCGGCGCCAACCCCGGCCCTGCCTGCTACCGTCGCGGCGGCCCGCTCGCCGTGACCGATGCCAACCTCATGGTCGGCAAGCTCCTGCCGGACTTCTTCCCGCACGTGTTCGGTCCCAATGCCGATCAGCCACTCGACGCCGAGGTGGTGAGGGCGACGTTCGCGGCCTTGGCGCACGAGGTCGAGCGCGCCACCGGGATCAGCCGCACGCCCGAGGAGCTGGCGCACGGCTGCCTTGCCATCGCCAACGACAACATGGCGAACGCGATCAAGGAGATCTCGGTCCAGCGCGGCATCGACGTCACGCGCTACACGCTGTGCTGCTTCGGCGGTGCGGGCGCCCAGCACGCCTGTCAGGTGGCCGATCTTTTGGGCATCGGCCGCGTCTTCATCCATCCTTACGCTTCCGTGCTCTCGGCCTACGGCATGGGCCTCGCCGACGTGCGCACGCTGCGCCAGAAGGCGATCGAGCGCCCCTTGGACGAGAGCGTCACCGCCGAGCTGGCCCAGGCGGTGGAGCAGCTTCGCAAGGAAGCGCTGGACGAGCTCCACGCCCAGAACGTGCCCGACGAGCGGATCACGACCGAGGCGCGGGTTCATGTCCGCTATGCCGGCACCGATACCTCGCTCGAGGTGCCGCTCGCCGACGTCGCGGGCCTGCGCGAGGCGTTCGAGGCCGAGCATCGCACGCGCTACGGCTTCATCGTCGAGGGCCGCGGCCTCGTGGTCGAGGCGGTGACGGTGGAAGGCATCGGCGCCATGGAGGCGGTCGAGGAGCCGGAGCTGCCGGTGCTCCCACGCGAGATCAACGCCCCGCTCGAGCCGATCCTGAAGACCCAGATCTTCACGAGCCGCGCGCCCCACCAGCCGGCCGAGCGCTTCGAGGCCGCCGTCTACACCCGGGAAGCGCTGCGCCCCGGCGACCGCGTCACCGGCCCCGCCCTCGTCTGCGGCGCCACCACGACCGTCGTGGTCGAGCCGGGCTGGGCGCTCGCGGTGACGCCGCGCGATCATCTCGTGCTGGAGCGCGTCGAGCCGCTGGCACGCGAGGTCGCGGTCGGCACGCACTGCGACCCCATCCTGCTCGAAATCTTCAACAATCTCTTCATGACCATCGCCGAACAGATGGGGGTCACGCTCCAGAGCACCGCCTATTCGGTGAACGTCAAGGAACGGCTCGACTTCTCTTGCGCGGTGTTCGCGGCCGACGGCTCGCTCGTCGCCAACGCGCCGCACATGCCGGTCCATCTGGGCTCGATGGGTGAATCGGTCCGCACCATCCTGAAGCTCAACCGCGACAAGCTGAAGCCCGGCCGTGTGTGGGCGCTCAACAATCCCTACAACGGCGGCACGCACCTTCCCGACATCACGGTGGTGATGCCGGTGTTCGAGGGCGACGAGCTCGTCTTCTTCACCGCATCCCGCGCGCATCATGCCGACGTCGGCGGCATCACGCCAGGGTCGATGCCGCCCGACAGCACCCACATCGACCAGGAAGGTGTCCTGTTCGACAACTTCCTCCTGGTCGAGGACGGTCAGCTCCGCGAGCAAGCGCTGCTCGAGCTCTTACGCTCGGGGCCTTATCCGGTGCGGAACGAGACCCAGAACGTGGCCGACCTCCAAGCCCAGATCGCGGCCTGCCAGCGCGGCGCCAACGAGCTCGGCAAGATGGTGAGCCAGTTCGGCCTCGCCACGGTCAAGGCCTACATGGGCCACGTCCAGGACAACGCCGAGGAGAGCGTGCGCCGCGTGCTCGACGTGCTGCAGGACGGCGAGTTCACCTACCCGCACGACGCCGGGCCGGTGATCAAGGTCAGGATCTCGATCGACAAAGAAGCGCGCCGGGCCAAGGTCGACTTCACCGGGACGAGCGAGCAGCAGCCCTGGAACTTCAACGCGCCCGCGGCCGTGACCCGTGCCGCCGTGCTCTACGTGTTCAGAACGTTGGTCGACGACGACATCCCGATGAACGAGGGCTGCCTGAAGCCCATCGACATCGTGCTGCCCGAGGGCTCGATCGTGGCCTGCAAGTACCCGGCTGCGGTCTGCGCGGGCAACGTCGAGACCTCGCAGTGGGTCACGGACACGCTCTATGGCGCTCTGGGCGTGCTCGCGGCGGCGCAGGGGACCATGAACAACTTCACGTTCGGGAACGACAAGTACCAGTATTACGAGACGATCTGCGGCGGCTCGGGGGCGGGACCCGACTTCGACGGCACCTCGGCCGTCCACACCCACATGACCAACTCGCGCCTGACCGATCCCGAGGTCCTGGAGTGGCGCTATCCCGTGCTCCTGGAAAGCCACCGCATCAATCGCGGCTCCGGCGGCAAGGGCAGGCACAGAGGCGGCGACGGCACGATCCGCCGCATCCGCTTCCTCGAGCCGATGCAGGCAGCGCTGGTTTCGAACCATCGCAAGGTGCCGCCCTTCGGCCTCAAGGGCGGCGAGCCCGGCATCGTTGGCGATCAGTGGGTCGAGCGCGCCGACGGGCGGGTCGAGAAGCTGGAAGGCCGCTGCCGGACCGAGGTGGGCGTGGGCGACGTGTTCGCCATCCAGACGCCGAGCGGCGGGGGCTACGGGGCGCTTTGAGCCCGTGCTAAGGTAGGGCCGGGTCGCCGAAGGAGGGTCCTCATGGGCGAGCCGGCCTTGCCGGTCTTCCACGACGTGGAGGCGTTCCTCGCCTGGGAGGAGCGCCGGGAGGAGCGCTACGAGTTCGTGGGCGGTGTCCTCACCCCGATGGCAGGGGGCACCGAGAACCACGACCTGATCAGCGCCAATGCCATTGGCGCGCTCTATGACCGCCTGCGCGGCTCGCCCTGCCGCGCGCACGGCAGCAACCTGAAGGTCCGCTCGCCGGTGGGCGCCATCATGTACCCCGACGCCTTCGTCCGCTGCGGCCACGCGCAAGGAGGCCGCACGGTCGTGGACGATCCGGTCCTCGTGGTGGAGGTGCTCTCGCCCGGCACGCAGCAGGCGACCTCACCCGCAAGCGCTGGGCTTACCAGGCCATCCCCAGCCTGCAGGCGATCCTGTTCGTCGCCGCCGACGAGCCGCGCGTCGAACTCGCCGTCCGCGGCCCCGACGGGAGCTGGATCTCGCGCCACTATGCCGGCCTCGATGCGTCGCTGCCTCTCGCCGCCCTGGACATCGAGCTGCCGCTCGCCGATCTCTATGCGGGCGCGGCGCTGGAGCTTGAACCTCTGTTAGCTGATGGCTAACTCTTGTCGCGTAGAGCTGACACGCTCCGCCTTTGGAGCCTCAAGCAAATGGAGGCAAAGCAGCGGAACAGAATCCGCGCCAAGCTCGACGAGCTCGCCCAGGACCCTCGGGCACGGCATCTGGATATCAAAAAGCTGGAGGGCCGGCCCGGCTACCGGCTTCGTGTGGATGACTGGCGTGTGATCTACGAGATCGAGGATGTCGTGCGGGTCGTGACAGTGCAGAGGATCGCGCCACCGGGGAGCGTCTACCGTTGACGGTGCAGTTCATCGTGGAGGAAGGGCAGCCGCGGTTTGCCGTGTTGCCCATCGCAGAATACCAAAAGCTCGTCGAAGCCGCCGAGATGCTGGACGACATTCGGGCCTATGACGAAGCCAAGGCGCGCAACGAAGAGGCCTTGCCGATCGAGGTGGCCGACCGCATCCTCGCCGGCGAGAGCGGCATCCGGGTGTTCCGCGAGTATCGCGGCCTCACCCAGCAGGCCCTGGCCGACCAATGCGGCATCTCCAAGCCCTATCTGTCGCAGATCGAGGCCGGCCAGCGCACGCCCTCGACGGAGGTGCTGAAGAAGCTGGCGGCCGCTCTGGCAGTCGAGATCGACGATCTTGTCTGAGCCCGCTCTTCGCCGACAAGGCGGGCGTATGCAGCGCGACCCGCTCGAGGTCCTGCGCACGGTCTGGGGCTATCCCGCCTTCCGCGGCCTGCAGGAGGAGGTGATCCGCCACGTCCTCGATGGCGGCGACGCGCTCGTGCTCATGCCGACGGGCGGCGGCAAGTCGCTCTGCTACCAGGTGCCGGCCTTGTGCCTCGACGGGCTCACCATCGTGATCTCGCCGCTCATCGCCCTGATGCAGGACCAGGTCGCAGCATTGACCCAGCTCGGCGTGCGCGCCGCCATGCTCAACTCGACGCTCGAGTTCCGTGAAGCCATGCGGGTCGAGCGCGCCATGGAGCAGGGCGAGCTCGATCTCGTCTACGTGGCACCCGAGCGGCTGAAGGCCCTGGGCTTCCTCGACCTCCTCGCCCGCTGCCGCCTGGCCCTGTTCGCGATCGACGAGGCGCACTGCGTCTCGCAGTGGGGCCACGACTTCCGCCCCGACTATCTCGAGCTCAAGCTGCTGCACGAGCGGTTCCCCGACGTGCCGCGCCTGGCCCTCACCGCCACCGCCGATGCGCCCACCCGGCGCGAGATCGTGGAGCGGCTCGACCTCGGGGCAGGCCGCGTGTTCGTGGCCGGCTTCGACCGGCCCAACATCCGCTACCGCGTCGTGCCGAAGCTCCAGCCCAAGGCACAGCTCCTGGGCTATCTCGGACGCGAGCAGGCCGGCAGAAGCGGCATCGTCTACTGCCTCTCGCGCCGCAAGGTCGAGGAGACCGCGGCGGCGCTCGAGGAGGCAGGCTTCGATGCGCTGCCCTATCATGCCGGGCTCGACAAGGAGGTGCGCGCCGCGAACCAGGACCGCTTCCTCGAGGAGGAGGGTCTCGTCATGGTGGCGACCATCGCCTTCGGCATGGGCATCGACAAGCCGGACGTGCGCTTCGTCGTCCATCTCGATCTGCCGAAGAGCCTCGAGGCCTACTACCAGGAGACCGGCCGGGCCGGGCGCGATGGGCTGCCTTCGGAAGCCTTCATGCTCTACGGGCTCGACGACGTGGCGAAGCTCAAGAGCCTCCTGGCGCGCTCGGAGGTGCAGAGCGAGCGGCAGCGCCACGTCGAGCGGCAGAAGCTCGAAGCGCTCCTCGGCTACTGCGAGACCACGCGCTGCCGCCGGCAGGTGCTGCTCGCCTATTTCGGCGAGGAACTGCCGGAGCCTTGCGGCAACTGCGACGTCTGCCTCGAGCAGCCTGCGAGCTTCGATGGCACCGAGCTCGCCCAGAAGGCGCTCTCCGCCATCTACCGTACCGGCCAGCGCTTCGGCGCCGGGCACGTCATCGACGTGCTGCGCGGGGAGAGCAGCGAGCGCATCGAGAGGCTCGGCCACGACCGGCTCTCGGTCTTCGGCATCGGCCGCGACCTCGCCCCGCATGCCTGGCGCTCGGTCCTGCGTCAGCTCGCGGCCCTGGGTCTGATCGAGGTGGATGTCGAAGGCCACGGCGGCATCGCCCTTGCCGGCGGCTGCCGGGCCGTCCTGCGCGGCGAGCGCTGCGTGTCCTTGCGCCGCGATCCGACACCGACGCGCGGGTCCGACCGGAGGAAGGGCATCGTCCGTACCTCCCCGCTCCTGGCGGAGGATCCCGCGGCCGACGCGCTGTTCCAGAAGCTACGGCGGTGGCGGCTCGAGACTGCCCGGATGCAGGGCGTGCCGCCCTATGTCATCTTCCACGACACGGCTCTCATGGCGATGGCACGGGCGCGGCCGGCGAGCCGGCACCAGCTCGCCGGCCTGCCCGGCGTGGGTGCCGCCAAGCTCGAACGCTACGGCGACGCGCTGCTCGAGCTCATGCGCGAGGGCTGACGATATCCGATCGGGACTTGGAGCCGTCCGCCGGACGGCGCATATTCATGGTTCACGCTGTGCGACCGAGGCCTGCGCGCCAGGAACGAGGGAGTGGATCATGCTGGGACGACCTGTGCGCGACTGCATCGTCAGGGACGAGCCTTTGTGCGGCCATCCGGCCGACACCGTCCACGACGCCGTCGTCCGGATGGCCGAGCATTGTTGCAGCAGTATCTTGGTATGCGAGGGCGAGCAGCTCCGTGGCATCTTCACCGAGCGCGATCTCCTGGTGCGGGTCGTCGCGGCCGGCCGCGATCCCGACAAGACCAAGCTCGCCGAGGTGATGACGGCCGACCCCGACACGATCGAGGGCTCGGAGCCGGTGATCGAGGCCATCCGTCGGATGGACGAGTGCTGCTACCGTCATCTGCCGGTGATGGAGAACGGCAAGATCCTGGGCGTGGTGGCGCTGCGCGACCTGCCGCTCCAGGATCTGGTGGCGATGGCGCCCGAGCTCGACCAGCGCCATTCGCTGGCCGAGCGGATGTGGTAGAGTTGCAGATTTACTTGCCGCTGGCAGCAGACGATTCGCTCATGGCCCGTTTTCTCGTCATCACAGGCCTCGTGCTGGTCGCGATCGGGCTCCTGTGGCCGCTGATCCAGAAGCTCGGCCTCGGCCGCCTGCCCGGCGACATCGTGATCGAGCGCGAGGGCTTCTCGCTCTACGTGCCCATCACCACCTCGATCCTCGTGAGCCTCGCGCTCAGCCTCGTCTTGTGGCTGATCAACCGATGACCGGAAAGGACGAGAAGCCGAAGCGGGCGGGACCACCCGAGCCGAAGCTGCAACCGCCACGAAAGGAGCCGGCGCGCGCCGGCAAGCTCGCGGGCCGGCTCCAGGCCCTCTCGCGCAAGCTGCTCGGCAAGCACTACGCCGGCAAATACCGCAGCGGCGGCCACTAGCAGAGACGCCCGCCCGCATCTCGAAGCCGTTCCGGGTCTATGTCATCGGCCATGTCGGCATGGCCGTCCTGCGCGGGCTGCTGGGGCACCGGCTGCTGCGCCGGATGGGCCCGCTGCCGTCCTGAAGCTCCTGCCCGCCGGCTCGAGGTGATCCGACCGGAAGACGCAAGAAGTCGGCTCGACCCGATCGAGCCGGTCTCGATCCCTTCACGGCTCCTCCCACGTGCCGCGCTCGGCGGCGCGGAACACGGCGTCGATCACGCGCATGTTCAGGAGGCTGTCCTCGAGCGGTACGGGCTGGGGCGTTCCGTCCTGGATGCTCGCCGCGAATGCATCGACCATGATGCCGTACTGATCGCAGGTCGCAAGCTCCACCGTCTCGCTCACGACCCCGCCCAGGCCCGCGCCGTCGTAGATCAGGATCCGGCAGGGCCGGTCGTTCGGCGCGTTGAACGGGATCTCGACCTCGAGTCGCGCCTTCGTGCCGATGAACTGCATGGTCTGGCGCGCGACGAGCTGGGTGCCGTAGGTGAAGATGCACTGCACGCCCGGGTAGTCGAGCATCACCGAGCCCAGCCGGTCGATCTCCATGTCGGGGTCGCGCTCGATCATGGCGGCGACCCGCCGGGGCTCGTCATCGGTGACGAAGCGCGAGGTGGTGATCGGGTAACAGCCGATGTCGAGCAGCCCGCCGCCGCCCCAGCCCATGACGTTGCGGATGTTCGCAGGATCGGCGAGATGATAGCTGAAATGGCCGTAGATCGCCTTGAGCACGCCGATCCGGCCCGAGCGCACGAGCGCCTTCGCCCGCAGCCACTGCGGGTGCGTGCGGACCATGAAGGCTTCCTGGATCGTCACCCCCGTCCGGTCGCGCACGGCGATCAGCTCCTCCACGTCGGCGGTGGTGATGCCGAGCGGCTTCTCGCAGAGCACGTGCTTGCCGGCCTCGGCCGCCCGTATCGTCCAGGGCACGTGAAGATGGTTCGGCAGAGGGTTGTAGACGGCATCGATGTCGGGGTCGGCGAGGAGGGCCTCGTAAGAGCCGTGGACCCGCTCGATCCCGAGCCTTTCCGCCACCTCGCGCCCGCGCTCCGGATCGCGCGAGGCGATCGCCACCACCTCGCAGCGCGATGCCCGCTGCATGGGCGGGATCACCTTCTCGCGCGCAATCTTGGCCGTGCTCAGAACACCGAAGCGCAGCTTCCGCATGGATCTCCTCCCTTCTTCTGTCGCGCGGGAGGTTAGCAGGAGCGGAGGTGCTTGGCCCGCAGCTTCTTCGTTCGGTCCGGCTTCAGGTGGCGGTGTGGCCGGAGCCGCGCCGATGCTGACGCCAGGCGAGGGCGCCGAGTCCGCCGAGCGCCGAGCCGAGCAGGAGAGCGGCCGCCGGGAGCGGGCTCACGATGTCGTAAGCCTCGCTCCCGGGCACGACGCTGTAGCTGATCGCAGCGGCCGGACGGGGCTCGCGATCCTGGAAGGAAAGGTTAGCGAATGCCTGCCTCATCGCGAGGAACGAGTCCAGATCGATCCCGCCGGGCCCGCTGCCCTGAACGTAGCGGTAGGTTGTGAGATCGCCCACGCCGATGCCTTCACCAAACCGGTCGAGGCTCAAGAAATGGTCGACAGGATAGCGCCGGTCCGGATCGGGCGACGCATCTGGCCCTTCGGCTTCAGCCGTCGCGTGAACGGCAGCAGCAGCCTCCGCCGGAGCGAGCGCCAAGGCGACGAACGCCGCCGCCGTCAGCCGAGCCAACATTGCACTTCCCCAAAGTGAAAACGGCGCTTAAAGGTTCTCCCAGGCCGATCCGCAAGGTTGATTAATGGCAAATTATCCAATCGTTACAGCCGCGTCAAGAAAGCCGTGACACCTGCGGGCATGCCATGGCGAAGGAGCTCGCCGGCGACCGGCGAAGCGATGCGATCCGGCTCTCTCGATACGGGCGCACCCGGAGTCGAGTGAAGCGGCAGCGACGATAGGTAGCAGGCGACCCCGTCGGGCTTCAGCCAGCCGGGTCATGGCCGAGCAGGCGCCGCAGGCTCAGCGCGTTCCTGACCGCATCGTCCGCCTCGGCGGTGTTGTCGAAATAGACGAGGACGTCCCGCCCGTTGCCGCGCTCCGCCTCGAGCCAGCGGGCCCAGTCGGCGAGCGCGCGCTCGGGATAGGAGCCGCGATAACGGCGCTCGTGGCCGTGCAGCCGGACGTAGGCGAGAGAGCCGGTCGCGATCCGGGGCGAGCGCAGCTCGGCGAGCTCGAAGCTCACGAAGGCGGCATCCGCCCGGTCCAGAAGCCGGAGCACCGGATCGGTCCACCAGCCCGGCTCGCGGAACTCGAAGGCACAGCGCAGGCTTGGTGGCAGGCCGGCGAGAAAGCTCTCGAGGAGCGGCAGGTCCGGCCGCAGGTTCGGCGGCAGCTGGAACAGGATCGGGCCGAGCTTGTCGCCGAGCGGCGCCAGCCGCTCGAGGAAGGTCGCGAGTGGCTCGGCGCAGCCGGCGAGCCGGCGCTCGTGCGTCAGCAGGCGCGAGGCCTTCACGGCGAACAGGAAGCCCGGCGGCGCGATCTCGGCCCAGCGGGCCACCATGGCCGGGCCGGGCAGGCGGTAGAAGCTGGCGTTGAGCTCGACCGTGTCGAAGCGGCCGGCATACCAAGCGAGCCAGTCCGCCTGCTTCAGGCCTTTGGGGTAGAAGGTCCCGCGCCAGTTCGGGTAGGTCCAGCCCGAGGTGCCGACGCGGGCGGTTCCTAGCCGGCGCGGGCGGGCACGCGCTTCTTCGGCCACGAGAGGTGACGCAGCTCGCCGACGATGCCGCGGCGGAAGGTGAGGACGCAGAGCACGAAGATCGCACCTTGCACCACCGTCACCCAGGCGCCGAGCTGGGCCAGATAGTTCTCGAGGGTCACGATCACGAAGGCGCCCACGACCGGACCGAACACGGTGCCGAGCCCGCCGAGGAGCGTCATCAGCACGACCTCGCCCGACATGGCCCAGTGCACGTCCGTGAGCGAGGCGAGCTGGAACACGATCGCCTTGGTGGCGCCGGCCAGGCCCGAGAGCCCGGCCGAGAGGACGAAGGCCAGGAGCTTGTACTGGTCGGTGCGCCAGCCCAAGGAGATGGCGCGCGGCTCGTTCTCCCGGATCGCCTGCAGCACCTGGCCGAAGGGCGAGTGGATCGTGCGGTGAATCAGGAGGAAGCCGCCCATGAACACGACCAGCACGACGGCATACATGGCGAGCGGCTCGTTGAGGTCGATCAGCCCGAAGAGCTGGCCGCGCGGCACACCCTGGATGCCGTCCTCGCCGCCGGTGAAGGGAGCCTGGAGACAGAAGAAGAACACCATCTGAGCGAGCGCCAGCGTCACCATGGCGAAGTAGATGCCCTGGCGGCGGATGGCGATGGCGCCGACGACCACCCCGAGGACGGTGGCGGCGACAGCGCCCGAGAGGATGGCAAGCTCGGGTGTGAAGCCCCAGACCTTGGCGGCGTGGGCGCTGATGTAGCCGGCCGTGCCCAGGAACATGGCGTGGCCGAACGAGAGCAGGCCGCCATAGCCGATCAGAAGATTGAAGGCGCAGGCGAACAGCGCGAAGCAGAGCGCCTTCATCAGGAAGACGGGGTAGAGCACGAAAGGCGCGACGAGGAGCGCTGCGAGCATCGCCGCCATGATCAGCCAATCGCGACGACTCCCCGTCTCCATGGGAATGCCGACGGCCTCCTCTGCCCGGGTCACCATCCTCAAGCCCTCCCGAACAGGCCGGCAGGCCTGATCAGCAGCACGATCGCCATCAAGACGAAGATCACGGTGTTCGAGGCCTCGGGGTAGAACACCTTGGTCAGGCCCTCGATCACGCCGAGTCCGAAGCCGGTCACGATCGAGCCCATGATCGAGCCCATGCCGCCGATCACGACCACGGCGAAGACGACGATGATCAGGCTCGAGCCCATGGTCGGGTTGACCTGGTAGATCGGGGCGGCGAGGACACCCGCGAGCGCGGCCAGCGCCACGCCGAAGCCGTAGGTGAGCGTGATCATGCGCGGCACGTTGATGCCGAAGGCCTGAACGAGCGTCGGGTTCTCGGTGGCGGCGCGCAGGTAAGCGCCGAGCTTGGTCCGCTCGATCACGAACCATGTCGCGAGGCACACGGCGAGCGAGGCCACCACCACCCAGCCGCGGTAGGTCGGCAGGAACATGAAGCCCAGATTGTAGCCGCCCATGAGCTGCGGCGGGATGGCGTAGGGCTGGCCCGAGGAGCCGAACTGGTTGCGGAACAGGCCCTCGATGATGAGCGCCAGGCCGAAGGTGAGCAGCAGCCCGTAGAGATGGTCGAGCTGGTAGAGCCGCCTGAGCATGGTGCGCTCGATCAGCATCCCCAGGAGACCCACGGCGAGCGGCGAGAGCAGGAGCGCCCACCAGTAGCCGATCCCGGCGTATTGGAGCAGGAACCAGGCCACGAAGGCGCCCATCATGTAGAGCGCCCCGTGGGCGAAGTTGATGATGTTGAGGAGCCCGAAGATCACCGCGAGCCCGAGGCTCAGCATGGCGTAGAAGGCGCCGTTGATCAGCCCCAGCAGGAGCTGACCGAACAGCGCCTGCGGCGGGATGCCCAGGAGCTGCTGGATCATCCGAGCGCCCTCCGACCCGACTGCCCGCCGCTCACGACTTCACGAGCGGGCAGCCGCCCTTGTCGAGCGGCCGGAACGCCTCGGCCGCCGGGATCGTGGCCTTCAGCGTGTAGTAGTCCCAAGGCCCCTTGCTCTCCTCGGGCTTCTTGACCTCGAACAGGTACATATCGTGGATCTTGCGGCCGTCGACCCGGATGGTGCCCTTGCCGAACAGCGGATCGTCGGTCGGAATCTCCTTCATCTTGGCGACCACGGCCTTGCCGTCGCCGTCGCTGCCCAAGGCCTTCAGCGCTTTCAGATAATGGAGCGTGCCGGCATAGACGCCGGCCTGGACCATGGTCGGCATCCGGCCGCCGTTGCGCTCGCCGAACCTCTTCGCGAAGGCGCGGGTCTGGTCGTTGAGATCCCAGTAGAAGGACTCGGTGAAGGTCAGCCCTTGCGCCACCGGCAGGCCCAGCGCGTGGACGTCGGAGAGGAAGAGGAGGAGCGCCGCGAGCTGCTGCCCGCTCTGGGTGATGCCGAACTCCGCCGCCTGCTTGATCGAGTTGGTGGTGTCGCCGCCGGCATTGGCGAGGCCGATCACCTTCGCCCCGCTGGCCTGCGCCTGGAGCAGGAAGGACGAGAAGTCCGACGTGCTCAAGGGATGGCGGACCGAGCCCAGGACCTTGCCGCCGTTGGCCTCGATCACCGCCGTCGTGTCCTTCTCGAGGGCGTGGCCGAAGGCGTAGTCGGCGGTGATGAAGAACCAGGTGTCGCCGCCGTTCTTGACCACGGCCTTGCCGGTGCCGTTGGCGAGCGCCCAGGTGTCGTAGGTCCAGTGCACCGTGTTGGGCGAGCACTTGGGTCCGGTGAGGTCGGAGGTGGCGGCACCCGAGTTGATGAACACCTTGTTCTTCTCGCGCGTCACCTCGTTGACCGCGAGCGCCACGGCCGAGTTCGGCACGTCGATCACCATGTCCACACCGTCGACGTCGTACCACTGCCGGGCGATGTTGGAGCCGATGTCGGGTTTGTTCTGATGATCGGCTGAGACGACCTCGATCGGGGTGCCATCGAGGCTGCCGCCGAAGTCCTCGATCGCCATCCTCGCCGCCATGACCGAGCCCTGCCCACCCAGATCGGCATAGAGGCCGGACTGGTCGTTGAGCACGCCGATCCTGACCTTGCCGCCGGTCATCTCGGCCTGCGCGGTGCCGGCCAGGAGCACGCTCGCCGCAACACCCGTCAGAAGATCCTTGATCCGCATCGTCCCGCTCCTCGTCGTATCGTTTCCGCCATCCCGGCCATCCCGGCTCACACGCCGAGATATTCGTGCAGCATGTCCATCCGGGCCTCGAGCTCGGCTCTCGGGATCGTATCCACGATCCGGCCGTGCTCCATGACGTAGAACCGGTCCGCCACGGTCGCGGCGAACCGGAAGTTCTGCTCGACCAGCAGCACCGTGAACCCCTTCTCCTTGAGGGCTCTGATGCTGCGGCCGATCTGCTCGATGATCACCGGTGCCAGCCCTTCGGTCGGCTCGTCGAGCAGCAGAAGGCGCGCGCCCGTCCGCAGGATGCGCCCGATCGCCAGCATCTGCTGCTCGCCGCCGGAGAGCTTGGTGCCCTGGCTGCTCGCCCGCTCGCGCAGGTTGGGAAAAAGGGTGTGGATCTCGGGAACGGTCATGCCGCCCGGCCGCACCACGGGCGGCAGGGTCAGGTTCTCGGCGACGCTCAGGCTCGCGAAGATACCGCGTTCCTCCGGGCAGAAGCCGATCCCGAGCCGCGCGATTCGGTGCGAAGGCAGGTCGATCGTCTCCTTGCCCTCGAAGCGGACGCTGCCGCGGCGTGCTGGCACGATGCCCATGATCGATTTCATGGTGGTCGTCTTGCCGGCGCCGTTGCGGCCGAGCAGGGTGACGACCTCGCCTTCCGGCACGTCGAAGGTCACCCCGTGCAGGATGTGCGATTCGCCGTACCAGGCATGGAGGTCGCGCACGGCGAGGAGCGGCTGCGCGGCACCGCCGCCGATGTCACGCATGGCCGGATCCCATGTAGGCCTCGATCACCCGGGGGTTCCTCGAGACCGCTTCGTAGTCGCCCTCGGCCAGGATCTCGCCGCGGGCGAGCACGGTGATCCGGTCGGAGAGGTCGGCGACCACGGAAAGATTGTGCTCGACCATGAGCACGGTGCGGCCCTTGGCCATGCGCTTCACGAGCTCGGCGATGCGGCCCACGTCCTCGTGGCCCATACCGGCCATGGGCTCGTCGAGCAGCATCATCTCGGGCTCGAGGGCGAGCGTGGTGGCGAGCTCGAGCGCGCGCTTCCGGCCATAGGACAGCTCGACCGCCGGCACGCTCTCGAACTCGAGGATGCCCACCGCATCGAGCAGCTCGCGCGCCTGGCCGTCGTACCGCTTCAAGACACGCTCCGAGCGCCAGAAGTCGAAACAGTCGCCGCGCTTGCGCTGGAGCGCTATCCGCACGTTCTCGAGGGCGGTCATGTGGCCGAACACGGCCGAGATCTGAAACGAGCGCACCATGCCCTGCCGGGCGATGTCGGCCGGCGAGGAGCGTGTGATGTCGCGGCCATTATAGAGAATCCGGCCACCCGTCGGCTCGAGGAATTTCGTCAGGAGATTGAAGCAGGTGGTCTTGCCGGCTCCGTTGGGGCCGATCATGGCGTGGATCGTCCCCCGCCGCACGGCGAGGCTCACCTCGCGCACCGCCACGAAGCCGCGAAAGGCCTTGGTCAGGCCCTCCGTCCGTAAGATCACGTCCTCCATCGTGCGTCGCCGACACGCCGGCCGGCTCCCGAAGCTGCGGTCACGGTATCGCCTCCCGTCATCACGCGCTCACCCCTGGCTTAATGGTGCGGCCGTCCCAGAGCAAGACACCACCGCAGGTAAGGCGGACGGGTCCGTTCAGAGCAGGCTGAGCTGTCCGTCTGCCGTCGGCCGGCGGAACAGGTCGGTGCGCTGTGGCAGCGCACGGCGATCGAGGCCCAGCCGGCGGACCGCCTTGCGGAAGCGCTGGGCGATCAACTCGGCGAAAGCGCCCTGCCCCCGCATCCGGCTACCGAAATCGGGATCGTTCAGCCGCCCGCCGCGGCACTGGCGTACGAGCGAGAGGACGTGCCGGGCGCGCAAGGGAAAATGCGCCTCGAGCCAGCCTGCGAACAGATCCTTCACCTCATAGGGTAGCCTCAGGAGCACCCGGCCGGCCGTCGAGGCCCCGGCTGCGGCCGCCTGCTCCAGAATGGCCTCGATCTCGGCATCGGTCAGCCCCGGAATGATCGGGGCCACCATCACGCCCACGGGCACCCCGGCCTCGGCCAGCGTCCGCATGGCCATGAGCCGCCGCTGCGGACTCGAGGCGCGGGGCTCCAGCGTGCGCGCGATCTTAGGATCGAGCGTCGTGAGCGAGAGATGGACGTTGGCGAGCCCGTCCCGCGCCATGGGTGCGAGCAGGTCGAGGTCGCGGCAGACCAGGGCCGACTTGGTGACGATCCCGACCGGGTGGCGCGCTTCGGCCAGCACCTCGAGGATCGCCCGTGTCACCCGCAATCGGCGCTCGAGCGGCTGGTAGGGGTCGGTGTTGGCGCCGAGCGAGATCGGCCGGCACCGGTAGCCCGGCTGCGCCAGTTCCTGCCGCAGGAGCCGGGCCGCGTCCTGCTTGACGAAGATCCTGGTCTCGAAGTCGAGCCCGGGCGAGAGCCCGAGGAAGGCATGGGTCGGGCGGGCGTAGCAGTAGATGCAGCCGTGCTCGCAACCGCGGTAAGGGTTGATCGATTGATCGAAAGGAACGTCCGGCGACTGGTTGTGGGTGATGATGGTGCGTGCACGATCCGGCAGCGCTTCGGTCCGGGGCGAGGGCTCCATCGCGAGCTCGTCGAGGCTGCCCCAGCCGTCGTCGAACGCCTCGCGGGCATGGCGCTCGTAGCGGCCCTCGGGGTTGCAGGTGGCGCCACGTCCTTTGTGCGCCCGCGGCAGCATGACGGCTCCAGATGAGAACATTCGACGAACAAATACCGCCGGGACTCGCCCCTGCCAAGCCCCGGCATTAGCTTCCCCCCGACGCTGAAGGGATCATCCATGCCGACGACCGCTCCTCATGGCTCCTGGCGTTCGCCGATCACGGCGGGCCTGATCACCGGCAAGCAGGTCGGGCTCGGCAGCCCCTGGCTCGACGGGGACGTCGCCTACTGGACCGAGAGCCGTCCGCTCGAGGGCGGCCGCGTGGCGCTGCTGCGCCGGCTCGCGAACGGCCGGACGGAGGAGGTGGCGCCGCCGACCTTCAACCTGCGCACGCGGGTGCACGAATATGGCGGCCGGCCGTTCACGGCACGGGACGGGATCGTGGTCGGGGTCGAGCTCAAGGACCAGCGCGTTTACCGTTTCGAGCCCGGCCGGGTGCCCGTGCCGCTCACGCCCGAGAGCGGCGGCGCCTTGCGCTACGCCGACCTCGTGCTCGACCTGGCGCGGCAGCGGCTGCTCGCGGTGCGCGAAGACCATCGCGGCGGCGGCGAGCCCAGGAACACGCTGGTCGCCATTCCGCTCGCGGGCGATCCCCACGAAGGCGCGGTGCTGGCCGAAGGCCACGACTTCTTCGCCTATCCCCGCCCGAGCCCCGACGGTAGATCGCTCGCCTGGCTCACCTGGGACCATCCCGACATGCCCTGGGATGCAACCACGCTCTGGGTCGCGGAGCTCGATGCGGCCGGCCGGCCCGCGGATCCGCGCGCCATCGAGACCGGGGTGGCGGAGAGCCTGGTCCAGCCCGAATGGTCGCCGGACGGAAGGCTCCACGTCATGTCCGACCGCAGCGACTTCTGGAGCCTCTATCGGGTGCGTAATCTCGACCTCGAGCCGGTGGCGCTGATCGCGGCCGAGCTCGCGGGGCCGTTGTGGCAGCTCGGCTCGCGCTGGTACGATTTCCTCGATGCCGGCACCGCGGTCGCGATCGCCACCGAGCGCGGCGTCCAGCGCCTCACCCTGCTCGATCTCGTCGCCGGCACCGAGCGCCCGCTCGATCTGCCCTTCGTCGAGTATGCCGGCGTGAGCTGCGCCGACGGTGTCGTCCTCGTCCAGGCGCTCCCGGCCGACGGGCCGGCGCAGCTCGTCCGGGTCGAGCCGAGCCGGAGCGGCTTCGCCACGATCGCGAGCGCCGGTGCCCTCGATCTCGATCCCGGCCACATCTCTCTGCCCGAGCACATCACCTTCCCGAGCGAAGACGGACGGCAGGCCTTCGCCCTCTATTACCCGCCGCGCAACCCCGATTACGTTGCACCCGCAGGTGAGCTGCCACCGCTCGTCGTGCGCAGCCACGGCGGCCCCACCGGCCGCGCCTCGCCGGCCTTGAACCTGCAGATCCAGTTCTGGACCAGCCGCGGCTTCGCCGTGGTCGATGTCGACTATGCCGGCAGCACCGGCTACGGGCGCGCCTATCGCAGCCTGCTCGAGGGCAAGTGGGGCATCGCCGACGTCGAGGACTGCATCGCAGCAGCGCGCTTCCTCGCCGAGAGCGGCCGGGTCGACCCGAGCCGGCTCGCGATCCGGGGGGGCAGCGCCGGCGGCTACACCACGCTCTGCGCGCTCGCTTTCCACGACTTGTTCAAGGCAGGCGCCTCTTGGTATGGCATCGGTGACCTCGAAGCGCTCGCGCGCGACACGCATAAGTTCGAGAGCCGCTATCTCGACCGGCTGGTCGGCCCCTGGCCGGATGCGGTCGAGCTCTACAAGGCGCGCTCGCCGATCCACCACACGGACGGGCTGAACTGTCCGATCGTCTTCCTGCAGGGCGAGGACGACAAGGTCGTGCCGCCGAACCAGGCCGAGATGATGGTGGAGGTCCTGCGCAAGAAAGGGCTGCCGGTGGCCTATCTCCTCTTTCCCGGCGAGGGCCACGGCTTTCGTCGCGCCGAGACCATCGAGACGGCGCTCCTCGCCGAGTACGGCTTCTTCTGCCGCGTCTTCGGCATCGAGCCCGCCGAGCCGCTGCCGCCGCTCAGGATCGAGAATCTGGGCTGAGCGCGCCGAAGCCCGGCCGTTTCCGTCAAGGTCGCGTCCGATTCGATCATGGCGCCCGCCGCTTCGCCGCTAGCCTGAGCGGCGAAACCCGCCGTAGCTTCGAAATGTCCGGCGCGGCGGAACGATCGGGAGAGGTTGCGACATGATCAAGCGCCATCTGCTGCTGGCGGCCTTCCTCGCCGCCGTGGCCTCGCAGGCGGCCCTGGCCGACGAGCCGGCCGCCTGCCGGAGGGTCTGGTTCTCGGACCCCGGCTGGACCGACATCACCTCGACCACCTCGCTCGCGAGCGTGGTGCTGAAAGGGCTCGGCTACCAGCCGAGCTCCCAGATCCTTTCGGTCGCGGTCACCTTCGAGAGCCTGAAGAACGGCGACATCGACGTGTTCCTGGGCAACTGGATGCCGGGCCAGCAGGCGATGCTGGAGGAGTATCGGGCGAAAGGCGTGGAGCTGATCCGCCCCAACCTCACCGAGGCCAAGGTGACGCTGGCCGTCAACCGGGCGGCCTTCGAGGGTGGGGTGAAGAGCTTTGCCGACCTCGCGGCGCATGCCGACAGGTTCGGCAGGAAGATCTACTCGATCGAGCCCGGCTCCTCGGCCAACAAGCACCTCTCCACCATCATCGAGACCAACGATTTCGGCCTCGGCGGCTGGGAGCTGGTGGAATCGAGCGAGCAGGGCATGCTCGCCCAGGTGGATCGCGCCATTCGCCGCGGCGAGTGGGTGGTGTTCCTGGGCTGGGCGCCGCATCCCATGAACGTGCGCTACCAGATCGACTACCTCGCCGGCGGCGACAAATATTTCGGTCCCAATTACGGGGGGGCGACGGTCCAGACCCTGACCCGCCCGAACCTCGCGAAGGAATGCCCCAATCTCGGCCGCTTCCTCCAGCAGCTCGCCTTCTCGGTCGGCATGGAGAACGAGATGATGGACCTGATCCTGAACGAAGGCCAGGACGGCGAGACGGCGGCACGCAACTGGCTGAAGCAGCACCCCGACGTGCTGAGCCCCTGGCTCGACGGGGTGACGACCATGGACGGCGAGCCGGGGCTCGCGGCGGTGAAGGCATCGTTGTGAGCGGCAAGGCCAGGCGCGGTCACGACTTCACGGCCGCGGTCCTGGCCCGCTCCTGCTCGCAGGCCGGCAGGAGATGCCTGGCACCCATCTGCGTCACCTCGGCGGCGCTCAGGCATACCGGCAGCTCCAGGAGCTTGAACGTGTCGACGAAGAAGGCCTCGTCGGCCTCGCGGGCGAACGTATAGTCCTCGTCGAGCATGCGCTCGGCCGAAACGTTCGGGAACGCGGCGAGAAGCTTGGCCTCGGCGCTCGCCGATTCGGCAGGGCGATCGCGCGGCGTGCAGCATGGCCTCGGCCTCCTCGAACCGGCCGGCGTAGGTGCGGGCCAGCGCCAGGGTCGCGAGCGATTCGGCGTCCTGCGGATCGAGCGCCACGGCCTTCTCGGCGTCGGCCGTCATTTGAGCGATGGCTTTGGCGCCGTCGGCGCCGTACATGATCGAAAAGTTGTACAGCCATGCCCGAACGCCGTAGGCGCGCGCGAGGCCGGGGTCGAGCGTGATCGCCTTGGTCAGCAGCTCGATCCCGCGCGGGATGGACTCCCTGGTCACCGCGGACTTCGCCTCCTCACCCAGGAGGAAATAATCGTAGGCACGAAGATCCGAAGGTCGCAGCCGCTTCGCCCGCTGCACCTCGTTCTTGGTGACCTGACCCATCGAGAGATCGCCGCCCAGCGCCGCCGCGACCTTCTCGGTCACCTCGGTCTGCGCGGCGAAGACGTCCATAGCCGGCCGGTCCCCCTGCTGGACGTAGCAGGACATCCTATCATCGGACCGGCTAGGCGGCCACTCCAGGCTCAGCCGGTCTGCATGCCGTGGCGCACCGCGAGCCGCTTCAGGGGTGCCACCCGCTCGATGGCGCCCAGCGCCAGGCTGCGGGCGGCCTTGAGCGGCGGCAGGTCGTTCGTGAACACGCGGATCAGACCGTCCGTGAGCCATAAGCGCTGCATGTTGTCGGCCCGGCGCCGGCGGGCATAGGGCAGGAGCGTCTCGCCCGAGCCGAGGTCGAGTCCGCGGGCGCGGGCGGCCTGGAGCGCTTCGGCAAGGGCGCCGATGTCGGCGACACCCATGTTGAAGCCCTGGGCGTGGATCGGGTGCACGCCGTGCGCGGCATCGCCGACGAGGGCTAGGCGCGGCGCCACGTAGCGGTGGGCGTGCTGCGCGCCCAGCGGATAGGCGCTGGGTCCGCTTTCGATCTCGACCCGGCCGAGCACGCCGCCGCTCCGCTCGGTGAAGAGCGCCAGGATCTCGCCTGGCTCCAGCGCCAGGAGGCGCAACGCTTCCGCCGAAGGCTCGACCCAGGTGATGCCCGTCCGCCGGCCCGGCAGCGGCAAGGTCGCGAGCGGGCCGCCGCGACGCAGCCATTCGTGCACGGCGCCGTGATGCGGCCGGTCGTGGCGCAGCACGAAGGTGAGCGCGTGCTGGCCGTAAGTCCAGCGGTCGACCCCGATCCGGGCGAGCTCGCGCACCCGCGAGCCGCGGCCGTCCGCGCCTACGACGAGCGGCGCCGCCACCGTGCGGCCGTCCGTGAGCCTCGCTGCGATGACGCCGGCCTCGCGCCGGAGCTCCGCCACCTCGCCTGCGAGCCAGGCATCGTGCCCGGCCTCGGCGAGGAACGCTCCGAGCAGGCCCTTGCGCAGGCGTCCGTGCTCGATGCCGACCCCGAACGGGCCCTTGCCGTGGCTCCGGCTGTCGTAACGGACCCGTCCGCCACCCTCAACGTCGACCACCTCGACCCGCTCGATCTCGGCCGTGTGCGCCGCGATCTTCGGCCAGACGCCGAGCTCTTTGGCGATGCGCACGCTGCCGGCGAGAAGGGCGAGGCTCCGGCCGTCGGCGGGGGCGGCCTCGATCGCAGCCAGCGGCTGGCGCTCGATCAGACGGACGGCGAAGCCCATGTGGGCGAGGGCAGCACCCAGCATCAGCCCGGCATGGCCGCCGCCTACCACGAGGACGTCGCAACGGATCGTATTGGACATGGCGGGAGTTCTGCCGGACCGCGGGCACCCCGTCCAGCGGGATGCCGCTTCGGACACGGGTCGGGTGCTCAGGCCGGGACCGCGGTGAAGAGATCGGCCTCGACCGGGTCCTTGATCCGGCGCAGGAGCGCCGCCTTCAGCTTCTGTAGGGCCCGGTGCTCGATCTGCCGCACGCGCTCCTTGCTGATGCCGAGCCGCTGGCCCAGCTCCTCCAGCGTGCGGCCGTCCTCGCGCAGGCGCCGCTCGCGGATGATGGTCTGCTCGCGCTCGCTGAGCTCGGCCAGGGACGAGGCCAGCCAGCGCGCCCGCTCGCGCGTGTCGTGGCTGCCGCCCACGATCTCCTCGGGGTTCGGCCGCTCGTCGGCGAGGAAGTCCTGCCAGGCGTCCTCGCCGCCGGGGCTGATCGCGACGTTGAGCGACTGGTCGCCGCCCATGAGGCGCATCTCCATGGCCTCGACCTCGGCCACCTCGACCTCGAGCTCGTTCGCGATCCAGGCCTTGCCCTCCTCGCCGAGCTGGCCGTAGCGGCCGTCGTCGATCCTGGCGCGCAGACGGCGCAAGTTGAAGAACAGGGCCTTTTGCGCCGCCGTGGTGCCGGTGCGGACCACCGACCAGTTGCGCAGGATGTAGTCCTGCATGGCCGAGCGGATCCACCAGGCGGCATAGGTCGAGAAACGGACGTCGCGTTCCGGCTCGAAGCGGGCCGCGGCCTGCATCAGGCCGACGACACCCTCCTGCACGAGATCGCCGAGCGGCAGGCCGTAGTTCTTGAAGCGGCTTGCCGTACTGATCACGAGACGCATATAGGACTGGATGAGCTCGTGGAGCGCGCGCTCGTCGCCGTCGTTGCGCCAGCGGCGCGCCAGCTCGAGCTCGTGATCGCGCGACAGGAGCGGGGCATTCATCGACTCGCGGATCAGGCGCCGGTTCGCCCGCTGCGCGTCGACGGTGTCGCTCAAGGCCATGATGTGCCTCCATGGTGCCATCGCCAAGGCGCTCGTCTCCATTCCATCAACGTCTGATCGCCCGTGCGGTGCCTCTCGCAAGTGCTATACGACTGCTACGGCCGGCGCGATCACCGGTGGCACGCGGTTGTGAACGGAAAGGAGACCGGAACGCGCGTCCGGACTGTGGCAAGCCGGTCATTGGGCCGTGAGGGCGCCCATGCTAGACTGAAGACGGATTTTGGAGTTTCCCCGGTAAAGTGCGGGCTCGAGCGGGAGGTCTCCGGCCATGGGCGGGGAATCGAGCATCTCGGCAAGGGTGCGCATCTACGGTAGAGTGCAGGGCGTCTGGTATCGAGGCTGGACGGTCGATCAGGCCAGGACCCTCGGGCTCGACGGTTGGGTGCGCAACCGGTCGGACGGGTCGGTCGAGGCCGTGTTTCACGGACCCGAAGCTGCGGTACGGAACATGATCGCGCGCTGCCGGCAAGGCCCGCCGGCGGCACGGGTCGAGCGGATCGAGGAAATGCGCGAAGTCGAGGCCGTGCCCGCGGGCTTCGTGCAGAAACCGACGGCGTGACCGGGAGACGATGTCGGGCTGAGCGGGGCAGCAGCATCATGTCGCGAGCGAACGGAGTCCCTTTCCCCTCTTCCGTCCGGACGAGCGCCACCCGGCGCGGCGCGCTCGGCCTGCTCGGTGGCGGTCTTCTGGCCCAGACGGCCATACCGGTGGCATCCGCCGCCATCGCTGCGTTCCCGCTGCGCGATCTGCGGTTCGACATCTATCGCAAGGGCGAGAAGATCGGAGAGCACGGCGTGCGGTTCAGCCCGGCCGGCGACGGCAGGCGGGCCGTCACCGAGGTCGATCTCGCGGTCAAGGTGGCCTTCATCACCGCCTACCGCTACGCCCAGACCGGCGAGGACGTGTGGCGCGACGACGGGGTGCTCGTGAGCACGCGCATCCGCACCGTGGACGACGGCAAGGAGACGCTCGTCACCATAGCCCCGGAGGACGGCAGGCTGCGCGTGAGCGGACCCAAGGGCGACTACGCCCTGCCGTTCGGCGCCATGACCGACATCAACTTCTGGAACGAGGCGATCACCCGGCAGTCGCGGCTGATCGACAGCCAGACCGGGGAGCTGGTCACCATCGCCGTCAAGCCGGACGCGGTCGAGAAGCTCGCGATCGGCGGGCGCACGATCACCGCCCGGCGCTTCGCCATGAGCGCCACCAAGGGCCGAGGCGGTACGGCCTGGTACGACGAGGCCGGCAGCCTCGTACAGGCCACGGTGCTCACCCGCGGCGAGACGCTGGAATACCGGCTCGCCGCCTGACCCGGAGCGCCCGTTCCGGCGATCATCCCGGCCTCGATCCAGGCGTCCTCGTCCGGTGAGCGCCGGTGCACAACGTCTGCATCGGGCATCACATGACCTCGGCGTGTGCATCGAAGCACCGAGCTGCCCACAACGCAAGGATGGCGGCCGCGTGGAAATGAACAGGAAATTGCGCCGGCTCGCGGCTCTCGAGCGCAAGCGCGGGCTCGCCCGCGCCGCCTAGCGTCTGTCCCGCTCACAAGGGCGGCAGCAGCCGGAGGCCTTCCGGACCGGCGGCGACGTAGCCGCGATCGGTGAGCTTGAGGTGTGGGATCACCGGCAGAGGCAGGAAGGCGAGCTGCAGCAGCGGCTCCTCGAGCGTGCAGCCGCAGGCGGCGGCCGCCGCCCGCAAGGGCCGCAGGCGCTCCTCGACGAAACCGAAGCTCCGGTCGCTCATGAGCCCCGCTACGGGCAGCGGCAGATCGGCCAGGACGGTTCCGTCCCGCACCACCACGGCCCCGCCCTGCAGCCCGATCAGATGGTTCACGGCCACGGCCATGTCGGCGTCGGCGTCGCCGACGACGATCAGGTTGTGGCTGTCGTGGCCGATGCTCGTGGCGACGGCACCGCGCAGAGGCCCGAAGCCGGTGACGAAGCCTTTGCCGATGTTGCCGTTCCGGCCATGGCGCTCGAGCACGGCGAGCTTCAGGATCTGCCGCTCGCGGTCCGCGACCAGAAATCCCTGCCGCTCCGGCAGCTCGAGCTCGCGGTGCTCGGTCAGGAGCGAGAACGGCAGCACCCCGATCACGGGCGTCGTCCCGCCACCCTTCGCCGGAACGGCGAAGTCGGCAGCGCTCACCTCGGCCCGGCGGACCGAGCCGTAGCCTACGGGCTCGGGATGGGTCCTGCCCGCGAACAGCTCGGCCTCGACGAGCCGCCCACCGCAGACCACCTGCGCCACCGCCACGGCCTCGAGATCGTCGAGGATCACGAGATCCGCACGGTAGCCGGGGCCGATCACGCCACGGTCCCGCATGCCGAACGCCATGGCCGCCCCGAGCGAGGCGGCGCGGTAGACCGGGATCGGCGGGGCGCCGGCCCGGATCACCTTCCGCATGGCGGCGTCGATGTGGCCCTCGTGGGCGATCTCGAGCGGGTTGCGATCATCGGTGCAGAACGCGATCCGCGGCCAGGTCGCCTCGGTCAGGAGCGGAGCGAGGGCCGTGACGTTCTTCGCGATCGAGCCCTCGCGCATCAGGACGATCATGCCCTTCTTCAGCTTCTCGGCCGCCTCCTCCAGTGTCGTGCATTCGTGGTCGGTGCGAATGCCGGCGGCGAGATAGCCGTTGAGCGGCCGCCCGCGCAAAAGCGGCGCGTGACCGTCGATGTGCCCGTCCGCGAAGGCCGAAAGCTTCGCGAGGAGCCCCGCGTCCTTCGCGAGCACGCCCGGAAAGTTCATGACCTCGGCGAGGCCGAGTGCTGCCGGATGGGCGCGCAAGGGCAGGAGATCCTCGAGCTCGAGCCTGGCACCCGCGGTCTCGAGCCCGGTCGCGGGCACGCACGAGCTGAGGTTGACGCGCAAGGTCATGGCGAGGCTCGTGCTCGCCTCGAGGAAGTAGCGGATCCCGGCCACGCCCAGCACGTTCGCGATCTCGTGCGGGTCGCAGATCGCCGTCGTCGTGCCGCGCGGCAGGACGCCCCGCTCGAACTCGGCCGGCAGCACGAGCGAGCTTTCGATGTGGAGGTGCGTGTCGACGAAGCCCGGGGCGACGATCCGGCCACGGGCGTCGATCTCGCGCCGCCCGCGATAGCTCTCGTGCGTGCCGACGATCGTCTCGCCGCAGATCGCGATATCCCCCTTGGCGATGGTGCCGGTCGCGGTGTCGAGGATGCGGGCGTTCCTGATGACGAGATCGGCCGCGTCCCGGCCGCTGCCTTGATCGATACGTCGTGCGAGCTCGTGCTGCGTCGTCATATCCTGCCATCCCGCCGATCCCTGCAGGTGCCAGCATGCGCCATTCCCTGCCCGCGATCCAGGGGCGGAACCGTGACGGCGCAGGGCGCTTCCTGAGGATGGCGCAGGCACCGCCCACGCCTGGAGACATCCCATGACCATCACCAGCGCCGTGGATCAGGTGACGCCCGACCTGACCCGGCTCCGCTTCCTCTTCGTCAACCTCTATCTCTGGGGCGAGCCCGGCTCCGGCAACTGGGTGCTGATCGATGCCGGGCTCAACGGCGCGGCCGAGGCCATCCTCGCCACCGCCGAAGAGCGGTTCGGGAAGGATGCCAGGCCCGCCGCGATCGTCCTCACCCACGGCCACTTCGACCACGTGGGGGCGCTGCCCGAGCTGCTCGAGCGCTGGGGCGACGTACCGATCCACGCGCATCCTCTGGAGATGCCGCATCTCACCGGCCGGGCCGACTACCCGCCGCCCGATCCCACCGTCGGCAAGGGTGCCATGGCGCTCCTGTCGTTCGCCTACCCGAACAAGGCGAGCGACTTCGGCGCCCGCGTCCGGCCCCTGCCCGAGGACGGCAGCGTGCCGTTCATGCCGGGCTGGCGCTGGCTCCACACGCCCGGCCACACGGCCGGCCACGTCTCCCTGTTCCGCGACCGGGACCGCTGCCTCATCGCCGGCGATGCCTTCACGACCGTGAAGCAGGAATCGCTCTACGCCGTCCTGACGCAGGAGCAGGAGGTCCACGGGCCTCCGGCCTATTTCACCCCCGACTGGGCCGCTGCCCGCCAGTCGGTCGAGAAGCTCGTGAGCCTGCACCCCGCGATCGGCGCCACGGGCCACGGCACGCCCATGCGCGGCGAGGAGCTCGCGAAGGGCTTGGCCCATCTGGTCGAGGAATTCGGCGAGGTCGCGGTCCCGTCGCAGGGCCGCTACGTGCCCTGAGCCCGCTACCGGCGACTTGACCCTTCGGCCGACATGGTGGTTGATCCGGGCACGGGCCGTTCGCACCCGACCCGGGAGCCGCGCCGGAACGGAGGGTTGCCGCCAGATGCATACCTATCGCGCCGACAAGGCCCTGCTGCCGCACGGCTGGGCCGAGGACGTGCTGATCGAGGTCGACGGCGAGGGCAACGTGGCGAGCGTAGCACCCGGCAGCAAGGACGATGCGGCCGAGCGCATCCGCGGCATCGTGCTGCCCGGCATGGTCGATCTCCACAGCCACGCCTTCCAGCGCGGGCTCGCCGGCCTGACCCAGCGCCTGGCCACGCAGGCGGCGACCTTCTGGGGCTGGCGCGAGCGGATGTACGACTTCGCGGCGCGCCTCACACCCGACGACCTGCGGGCGATCGCGGCCCAGCTCCAGGTCGAGCTCTTGAAGGGCGGCTATACCACGGTCGTCGAGTTCCACTACCTCCACCACCAGCCCGACGGCAGCCCTTACCCCGAGCGGACCGCGATGGCGCTGGCCCTGCACGAGGCGGCGCTCGAGACCGGGATCGCGCTCACCCTGCTGCCGGCGGTCTACATGCAGGCCGGCGTCGACGGCGGCGCGCTCGAAGGCGCCCAGCGGCGCTTCGCGCTCGATCCGGAAGGCTGGATGCGCCTGATCGAGGACCTGGAGGCGAGCTTCGCCGACGACGGCGACCGCTGCCTCGGCCTCGCCCTTCATTCCGTGCGCGCCGTTCCGCCGCCGGCGATCACCGAGGCCGTGGCGGCGGCACGGGGTCGGGGCGGGTTCATGCCGATCCACATCCATCTCGCCGAGCAGCCGAAGGAGGTACGCGACTGCCTCGAGCGCTTCGGCCGGCGGCCGCTCGATGTCCTGTGCGATGCCGCCGAGCCCGGCCACGACTGGTGCCTCGTCCACGGCACCCACCTGAGCGAGGAGGAGCTCGCTCGGGTCACCGCGGCCCAGGCGGTGATCGGGCTCTGTCCCACGACCGAGGCCGATCTCGGCGACGGCGTGTTTCCCCTCGCCGATCACCTGGCGCTCGGCGGGCAGTTCGGCATCGGCTCGGACAGCAATGTCGGCACGAGCGCCGCCGAGGAGCTGCGGCTGCTCGAGTACGGCCAGCGGCTCGCGCATCTGCGGCGCACCGTGGCGGCCACGTCCGAGGAGCCGCATGCCGGCCGCCTGCTCTGGTGTCGGGCGCTCGCTGGGGGCGCCAAGGCCGCGGGCCGGCCGGTGGGCCGCCTGGCGCCGGGCTTCCGGGCGGATCTGATCGTGCTGGATCCTGACCATCCGAGCCTGGTGGGCAGGGCCGGCAATCTCGTCCTCGACGCGCTCCTGTTCGCGCCGGGTCCGAGCGCCATCAGCGACGTGATGGTCGGCGGCCTCTGGTGCGTGCGCGGCGGACACCATGCCGCCGAAGCATCGATCGCCCGCGCCTACCGGCAGACGATGGAGCGTCTGCTCGCCTGAGGGCGGGACCGGACGCTGCAGCTCCTTTCGGTCGGGTCGGAAGGATCGGCGAGCGTTCAGGGTACCTCGTATCCTGGCGGCGGGCCTTGTCCTGGGGTGGACGCCGCGAGCAGACGCCCGGCTTGCCACGGAGCTTGGCCGGGGCCGCGCGGGAACATCTCCGCATCCAGCTCGATGATGCTTCTTGGCGTTGCCGGTTCGTCCGGGCGATCGGCCGTCGCCTCCAGGCTCGACCTGCTGCAGCATGCGCTTGCTGCGGCAGCAGACGCTCGGCCGGCCGGACCCGGTAGCTGGCGCCGATGGGCAGAGCTGCGTCGTCGAGGTCGTAGCGGGGGGCTGCGCACGATCCCGCCTTTCGCGCCGCCACCGATCCCGGGATGGGCGAAAGCATCCGGCTGCTCCTGGAGCAGGAAGGCGAGATTCTCGGCCGCCATGCTCGGCGAGGGATCGTGGCCGACGTTCGTCTCGCCCACGATCTCGGCCGCTGCGTCCACCGCCGGCTCGGCTTCGCGGGTGTCGTCGATCGCCGACGGATGGCCGCGCCGGAGGTCCAGAGAGATGGCGACACCCGTGGCGGTTCCGCTGCCTCGCCGATCCGGCGCGGGCATTGCTCCAGGAAGGTCCGTGTCTCCGGCTGCAAGGTCCGCGAGCAGGCCCGGCGGGCGGCGAGGATCGTCGTGCAGGCCGCGCGTCCGCTCGGCCGGAAAGCGCCCGGGCAGGCCGTTCTCGACCATGCGCGTGCCGGCGCTGCTTTCGCCTCCGATCTCCTCGGCCGGCTGGAGGACGGGGCCGTCGAAGCTGCGGATCTCGGCGAGGTAGCGGTCAGCGCCCCGAAGCATGGCGATGTACCCGTCGTGCCCCCAGGCGCGCATCCGCCCCGGCACCTGCGACGCCAGGGCAGCCCGATCCGCCGGCACGAGCGTGCGGCGGATCACCCCGACCACGCCGGTGCGGGCGAGGCCGGCATGGCCCTCGTCGCCCCCCGAAGCTCCCGAGCTTGCCGGCGCGACGAAGGCCGCGGTCGCGTGCTCCTCGCAGCCCGACTCCGGCCGCGCGTGCCGATGGCGGCGCCGGGACGCGATCCCGTCCCGAAGCACGGCGACGCAGTCGGGGCCGGGCATGATGCGCGACCCGGCTCGAGGCTGCGGCCGCTTCGGCACGCCACCGCCCACCACTCTCGCCCGCGAGCCGTCGTCCGTCGCGCCTCACCCGGGCGCAAAGCTCTGGACGAGGCTGCCGACCACGAGCGCCCAGCCGTCGACCAGCACGAAGAAGATCAGCTTGAACGGCAGCGAGATCATCACCGGCGGCAGCATCATCATGCCCATCGCCATCAGCACCGACGCCACGACCATGTCGATGATCAGGAACGGGACGAAGATCAGGAAGCCGATCTCGAATGCCCGGCGCAACTCGCTGATGACGAAGGCCGGCAGGAGCACCCGGTAGGGGATGTCCTCGGCCTTCCCGGGCGGTTCGATCCGGGCGATCTCGACGAACAGCGCCAGGTCCGCCTCACGTGTCTGGCGCAACATGAAGCCGCGGAGCGGCACGGCGGCTCGGGCGAGCGCCTCCTCCTCGTCGATCTCGTCCGCGAGCAGCGGCTCGATGCCGTCGCGATAGGCGGTCTCGAGCGTGGGCGTCATCACGAAGAGGGTGAGGAACAGCGCGAGCCCGATCAGCACCGGGTTGGGTGGCGTCTGCTGCAGGCCGATCGCCGTGCGCAGGAACGACAGCACGATGACGATCCGGGTGAAGGAGGTGACCATCACCAGGATCGAAGGGGCGAGGCTCAGCACCGTGAGCAGGAGCACGAGCCGGACGATCTGGCCCGTGACACTCCCGCCCTGGCCCAGATCGACGCTCAGCGACTGAGCCGCGGCAGCGCCGCTGCCAGCGAGGAAGACGGCGCCGGCAGCGGCCAGGGGCGGCCAGCAGCACCGCCGGGACGGCCTCGTGCGCTCCGTGCTCATGCCGCGGCTTCCTCCGGCGCGGGTGACGATGACGCCGCCGGCACGGTCTCGACGAGCGTGATGCCGGTGGGACCGATCGCGAGCAGATGCTCGACCGCATCGCGGCGGACCAGGACGAGTCTGATCCGGGCATCCACCATCCGGGAGGCGACGATCGCGAGTCGTCTGCTGGCTGCGGCAGCCGAGCCGCCTGCGTCGTGGCGGCGCAGGAGCCACGCCAGAGCGAGCAGAAGGAGAAGCACGCCGGCCAGCGCCGCGGCGGTGCGCAGGAGAGGCGCCAGCTCCGGCGCGAGCGGCGTCATGGCCGGCTGCCCGGAACGGCGTAGGCGGCATCGGCGCGGCGATGGCGCACGAGCGCGCGAAGCTGCTGCAGGCTCAGGCTGCGCTCCCTCTCGGCGACCTGGGCGAGAAGCATCAGTTCGTCGAGGAGCCCCAGCAGCGCTCGGACCGCTTCCGGTGCCTTGGCGGCGCCGTCCGGCGCAGGTGCCGGCAGATCCGCGAGCAGATGGCGCAGGGGTGACAGATCCACGGCCTGCCCGGCGTCGAGCCGCTGCCGTGCTGCCGCCACGGCAGCCGTGAGCTCTCTGATCCGCTTGCCCGGATCGGCGGCGTCCGCATCGACGGCATCGGCGCAGCCCATTCCCGGCTCTCCCATCGCTCGATCGCACCTCTGTCGCGAGCGAGGCTAGCCCTTTATGGTTAAGGACTGCTTAACCGGCCGCAGCACCCGGCCGTTCTCCCTTCGAAGGATATCGTCGAGATGAGCGATGCCCGCCTGAGCGAGGAAGAGATCCGCCGCTACGCGCGCCACATCGTCCTGCCGGAACTGGGCGGTGTCGGCCAGCTCCGCCTGCGTGCCGCCCGGGTGCTCGTCGTCGGCGCCGGCGGCCTCGGCAGCCCGCTCCTGCTCTACCTCGCCGCGGCCGGGATCGGCACGCTCGGGATCGTCGACGACGACCGGGTCGACCCGTCCAACTTGCAGCGCCAGGTGCTGTTCGACGACGGGGCCGCGGGCCGGCTCAAGGCCGAGGTCGCCGCCGAGCGCCTGCGCCGCCTCAATCCTCACGTGCGTGTGATCGCGCACCCCTTTCGTCTCGACGCTGCCAACGCGGCCGAGCTGATCGAGGCCTACGACCTCGTCGCCGACGGCAGCGACAACCTGCCCACCCGGCTTCTCGTCCACGATACCTGCCGCGCCCTGCGGCGGCCTCTGGTGAGCGCGTCCGTGCAGGGGCTGGACGGCCAGCTCACGACTTGGAAGGCCTATCTCGGCGGCCCGCATCCCTGCATGCGCTGCCTGCTCGATCCCGACATGGCGCCGGACGCACTGCCGTCCTGCGCCCAGGCCGGCGTGCTCGGGCCGGCGGCGGGTGTGCTCGGGACCCTGCAGGCCGTCGAGGTGATCAAGGAGATCGCGGGCATCGGCGTCTCTCTGTCCGGAACGCTCTTGGTCTACGATGCCGCGAGCGCATCCCTGGAGCGGGTGCGCGTCGGCCGGCGCCCCGGCTGCTGCGGCTAGACCTTGTCCCGGCGACGGGTCTTGTGACCCCAGGTCGCAGCACCAGGGGGTGACTCCCGTGTATGCCGGGGCAAAGGTTCCGGTTGCGTTCGTGGGACCGGCTGGGGTAATTGGCGCACAACGGCAAGGCTAGACGTACCAGCATAAGGGCTGGCCCGACGCTGCGGAGTTCCAGGTCAGAGATGTTCGCCCGGTGCTCCAAGCAGCGGGGCCGCTCGATGGAGGGCGAATGTCCGACATCATCTCGAACGATTATCGGCCGTCCGAGGACGAGCCGTACATGAACCCGCGCCAGACCGAGTACTTCCGGCGCAAGCTTCTTCGCTGGCGCGACGAGATCTTGCGCGGCTCGGATGTAACCTTGCGGCAGCTCAAGGAAGAGGACATGCGCCTGCCCGATCAATCCGATTGGGCCTCGGCGGAGATCCAGCGCGCCTTCGAGCTCCGCACCCGCGATCGTGAGCGCAAGCTCTTGAGCAAGATCGAGGCGGCGCTCAAGCGCATCGAGGACGGCAGCTACGGCTACTGCGAGGAGACGCAGGAGCCGATCGGCATCAAGCGGCTCGAGGCGCGCCCGATCGCCACCTTGAGCATCGAGGCCCAGGAGCGCCACGAGCGCCGCGAGCGGGCCTACCGCGAGGAGTAGGCCCGACCGCGCCGGTCGTCCCGGCACGGGACCGGCATCCAGCCGGCATATCCTGCCGGGTGCCGGCAGCTTCTGCCGCATCGGCCCGTCCGGATCGTTCCGGATGCGGGGCGCGATGCCCGGAACACGGGGTTTCCCGCTCTTGGCACGGTGGTTGCTTTCAGCCGTGCCATGGACAGCTTGCCCCTTTCTCCATCGAGCACGAGCCCGGCGCGCCCGGGGAAGCCGAAGGCCGCGAGCCCTCCGGCCGATGATGCGTTCCTGTCCCTGCTCGTCGGCCTGCTGGCGGCTGGAGCCGCATCGGGTCGAGCATCCGCCATCGATGGCTCGATGCCATCGGATCAGTCTCCGTCCGATGCCCCTCGCAGCCATCTCCCGGCTGTTGCCGACGTTCCGACGCCGGGTGGGCCAGGTGTGGCCGTCGGAGAGCTTGCCGGCCTCGCCCTGCCGGATGCGATGCCGGCAGTCTCCGACAGGCCACCCGTGGTGCCGCCGGATACGGACGGCGCGCAAGCCGCTGCCATCCCTGCACCATCGAGCGCATGGCCGGACTCCGGCGCGACGCTCGCCCTCGCGCGGCCGGCGGCCGATACCCGCGCCGGTCAGCTCCAGAAGGATGCGGCATCGTGGCCGCACCGCTCGGAGACGGGCTTGGCAGCGCGGCGCGGCAATGCCTGCAACGGGCATCCAACGGCGAACGGTACCGGAGGGCTGGCGGCAGACCCAGAGCCTGTCCTGCCGCGGCCGTCGGAAGCCTCGTCATCGGCGGCCGGCCTGCTTGCGAGCGCCGGCGGACACGGCAGCGGCCCGCCACCGGCCATCGCCGGCCCTTCGGATCCGATGCCGACGTCCATGCCGGCATTTGCGCCGGCCGAAGCTGCGCCGCCTCGGGTCGACGCGAGCGCCGGCCCGCCCTTGCAGCCGTCCGTGCCGCCCGCGCCTTTGGCGCCGCCCCATGTCCTTGCCGGCCAGGTCATGGCGCGGCTCGTGCGTCATGACTCCGGCAGCGGCCACCGGCTGACGATCGAGCTCGATCCGGCCGAGCTCGGTCCGGTCGAGGTGACGCTCCGGCTCGACGACCGGGGTAGCGCCACGGCGGTGTTCACGGTCGACCGGCCCGAGACACTCCATCTCCTGCAGCGGGATGCACGCACGCTCGTCGAGATGCTGGAATCGGCCGGCTTCGCGCTCGACGTCGGCGGCCTCGGCTTCAGCCTGCGCGACGACGGGCAAGGCCGTCATCGGATGTCGCAGCAGCCCGAATCCGCCGAGCCGCGCTGGCTGCAGCGCCACGATGCCGGAGATGGTGGGCATTCCGGGCACGGCGTCGTGGCGAGCCGCAGCCTTTTGGATCTCAGTGTGTGACCGGGGCGCCGACCCACGCCCGAGCAGAGAAACGACCATGACGATCACCACCGCTTCCAGCGCCACCACCGGCACCGTCGCGATGGCACCTACGAAGGGTCTCGCCGGCAATTTCGACACGTTCCTGAAGATCCTGACCACGCAGCTCCGGCAGCAGGACCCGCTCTCGCCGATGGACGCCACCACGTTCACCTCGCAGTTGGTCCAGTTCGCGTCGGTGGAGCAGGCCATCCAGACCAACACGAAGCTCGGCGAGCTCACCAGACTGGCCCGGGCGAGCAGCACCACCTCGGCAATGGGTCTCCTCGGCCAGGAGGTGAGCGCTCGGGCGGACAGGCTGTCTCTGCCCGCCGAGGGCGACGTCACCATCCGCTATCGCCTGCCGAAGCCGGCTGCCGAGGTGACCGTCTCGGTGCTCGACGCCAAGGGACGGGTCGTCGGCACGGTCGTGGGCAGCAGGACGGCCGGCGAGAACGCCGTCTCCTGGAACGGCATCGCTCCCGACGGGCAGCGTCTGCCTGCGGGCGAGTACGATGTGAGAATAGCGGCCAAGACCGCCGATGGGTCTCCGCTCGCGGCGGAGCAGTTCCTGCGCGGACGCGTGCAGGCCATCGAGCGCAAGGACGGCGATTTGCAGCTTCGGGTGGCCGACGCTCTCGTGCCGCTCGACACGGTGAGCCTCGTCCGCCAGCCCGGTCCGTCCTCGTGACCGCCTGCGCTCGGGGCGGCCCGCCTTTCACCCTCGCTTCGGGAGCTTTCGCATGAGCCTGTTCGGTTCGCTCTTCTCCGGCGTGTCGGGGCTCAATGCCCAGAGCCGGGCCATGAGCATGATCTCCGACAACGTCGCCAACGTGAACACCACCGCCTTCAAGGGTGCCGACGTGCAGTTCGCGAGCCTCGTCACCCGCCAGCGCGGTGCCGTGAGCACCTACAGCCCGGGTGGCGTGCGTGCCCAGAGCCATTACACCGTGACGAGCCAGGGCCTGATCCAGAGCAGCGCTTCCCCCACCGACGCCGCGATCTCGGGAGCCGGTTTCTTCGTCGTCAACACGCTTCCCCGCGGCGATGGCGAGCAGCTCTACACCCGGGCCGGTTCGTTCGAGCCCGACTTCGAAGGTAAGCTGCGCACCGCATCGGGGCAGTATCTCCAGGGCTGGGCGCTCGACGCCGACGAGAAGGTCGCCGACGTCAACAGACTGGAGACGGTGAACATCCGCCGCATCAACGGCTTCGCCGTCGCCACCACCACGGTCGAGGTCGGCGCCAACCTCGATGCGGACGAGGCCCCTTATGCCGGCGCCTATGCTGCCGGCGACATGGCGGCCTGGCAGGCCTCCGGCGGCGCGAGCGGGGTGAAGCCGAGCTTCACGCGCCCGGTCCAGATCTACGACAGCCTCGGCCGAGCGCACGACGTGACCTTGGCCTTCCTGCGGACCGGTGCGGCGAACAGCTGGGCGGTCGAGCTCTGCGCCGATCCGGCCGCGGTCGATGCGACCGTCCATGCCGACGGCCTGCTCGCCTCGGGCACGGTCACCTTCTCCGGCACCGGCACCCTCGCTAGCGCCGATCTCACCCCCGTGGTCTCCGGCACGGCCGGCACGCCGGTCGAGATCCGCTGGGCCCGGCCGGACGGCGCCGATCCGAGCCGGATCACCTTCGATTTCGGCACCATCGGCGGAACCGATGGGCTCAGCCAGTTCGCGAGCCCCACCAACGTGGCCTTCGTCCGTCAGAACGGGGCGCCCGTGGGCGAGCTCAACGGTGCCGCCATCGACGAGAACGGTTTCGTCGTCGCCTCGTTCACCAACGGCGAGACACGCCGCCTCTATCAGCTGCCGATCGCCACCTTCGCCAATCCGTCGGGGCTCGACCCGCGCTCGGGCAACGTCTTCGGCCAGACCGACGTCTCGGGCGAGTTCAACCTGCGTCTGCCCGGTCGGGGGGGCGCCGGCACCATCACGCCATCGGCTCTGGAGTCGGCCAATGTCGACCTGGCAGAAGAATTCACCAAGATGATCGTCACCCAGCGAGCTTATTCGGCAAATGCCAAAGTCATCAATGCGGCCGATCAGATGCTAGACGAGCTGATCCGGGTAGCAGGCTGAGGAGATATTGGTAAATGAGATTTATCCTTGATATCGAGACAAGAGGAATAATTCGGATGCAATTTCCCATTAACCCGGCTCGTGTAGAACGAGTCCCTGGATGATCTCAATCGACGGGCAACGAGAATGTCCATGGAGATGCCGATGTCGGAGCGGGAGCTGAGCCGGCCGTCGCCGCCGCGCAGCCGGGTCATCGAGCCCGGCGACCTGCCGCCGCCGGAGACGCGCCGATGGGTCGCCCGCCGCAAGGCCCAGATCGTGGCGGCCGTGCGCAGCGGCGTTCTGGATCAGGAGGACGCCTGCCGGCGGTACAACATCTCGCCCGAGGAGTTCGCTTCCTGGGAACGGGCGATCGATCGCCACGGGCTGCGCGCTCTGCGGGTCACCAAACTGCAGGAGTTCCGGCAGAGCTGAGCCCGACCCGGAGCCGGAAAGCGCAGCTAACCGATCCTTTACCTTCCCGGACTAGCTTCGCCATGCCTGACGATGGGATCGGGTGTGGCTGGAGCGCATGGAACAGAAACTCACCATCACCGCGGAAGCCGCGACCGAGGTCGACCGCCGCGGTGGGGCGGGCAGGATGCCGCTTCCGGGCGCCGCTCTGGTCAGGGCCCTGGGCCCGGGCCGCATCCTCGCCCTGGGTGCCGTGG
Source organism: Benzoatithermus flavus (assembly GCF_037908215.1). Lineage (NCBI taxonomy): Bacteria > Pseudomonadati > Pseudomonadota > Alphaproteobacteria > Geminicoccales > Geminicoccaceae > Benzoatithermus > Benzoatithermus flavus. The sequence goes on from NZ_JBBLZC010000007.1 coordinate 41,454, forward strand.
CGCTGGCGCTCTTGGGCTTCTTCGCCTACGTGATCATGCGGGCGACCGAATCACCCTATACCCTCCTGTTCTCCGGCCTGGAGCTCACGGACGCGCAGCAGCTCGTCGGCCGGCTCGATGCGCTCAAGGTGCCGTACCGGCTGAGCCCCAATGGCGATGCCATCATGGTGCCGGCCGACGAGGCGCTGCGCCTGCGCATGAGCCTGGCCGAGGAGGGCCTGCCGGTCGGCAGGACCGTGGGCTACGAGCTGTTCGACCGGGCGAACCCGTTCACCACGAGCGACTTTCTCGGCAACGTCACCCTGCAGCGGGCCATCGAGGGCGAGCTCGCCCGGACGATCGCCACGCTCCACGGCGTGCGCGCGGCGCGGGTCCATATCGTCGAGCCCAAGCGGAGCCTGTTCGGCCGCGAGGAAGTGCGGGCGACCGCCTCCATCGTCGTCTCGCTGCGCCGCCCCGGCGCCCTCGAGAAGCAGGAGGTCGCCGGCATCCGGCATCTGGTCGCGGCCGCGGTCCCGGGGCTCGATCCGGGGGCCGTCACCATTCTCGACGATGCGGGCAACCTCCTCGCCGAGCCGTCCGGTCCCAACGGCAGCGTCATCTCGCTCGACGAGACCGAGGAGCATCGCGTCGCCTTCGAGAACCGCCTGCGCAGCAAGATCATCCAGCTGCTCGAGCGCACGGTGGGAGCGGGCAAGGTCGACGCCGCGGTCAGCGCCGATCTCGATTTCGACGAGGTGGCGACGATGGCCGAGCAGTTCGACCCGGACGGTCAGGTCGTCCGCAGCACCCAGTCCACCGAGGAGGCCAGGGACTCCAAGGAGAATGCCGCGAGCGAGGCGGTGACGGTCGCAAACAACCTGCCGACGGAGCGCCAGGCGGCCGAGCCCGGGCCCAAGAGCAGCGACCGGTCGAACCGCAAAGAGGAGACCGTCAATTACGAGATCTCGCGGACCGTCCGCAACCAGACCAAGCGCGGCACGACGGTCCGCCGGCTCTCGATCGCGGTGCAGGTCGACGGGACCTATCGCGAGCAGCCGGACGGCACCAAGGCCTACGAGCCGCGCAGCGCGGAGGAGCTGGCGCAGATCGCGGCTCTGGTCCGCAGCGCGGCCGGTATCGACGACGGCCGGGGCGACAGGCTCGAAATCGCGAGCCGCCCGTTCGCGCCCGTCGAGCTGCCGGAGACGCCCGAGCCGTCCTGGCAGGACCATCTGCCCATCGCCGCCGATCGCCTGATCGAGCTCGCCGCCTTCGGCGTCCTCACCGTTCTCGTTCTGCTCTTCGGTGTCCGGCCGCTGCTCGCGCGCCTGCTGCCGCGAGCCGAGAACGGGCAGGCCGATGCGGCAGCCCCGTCCTGGGCCGGCGCGGACGGCAAGCCGCTCCTTTCCGGGGATGGCAGGGCTGCGCCGGGCGAGGCGATCACCACGCAGGACGCCGCTCGGCTGGGGGGAAAGGGTCCGAGCGCCACTTCGCCCGCGATCGCGCACGGCTCGGCCGTGGCGAGCCGGATCGGCGAGGAAGGGACCGGCGATGCGGCCGAGGGCTCGCCGACCGGCAGGGTTCTCGCGGCCGTCGATGCCGATCCCGAGCGCGCCGTGCGCGTGATCCGCGCCTGGCTGCATGCGAGCTGAGGGGAAATCCATGAGCGGAACCGCCGGTGATCACGGCTTGTCGGGAGCGGAGAAGGCGGCCGTGGTGATGCTGGCCTTGGGCGAGGAGCGGGCGGCCCGGCTGCTTTCGCTTCTCGGCCAGCCCGAGGTGATGGAGATCTCCCGGGCGGTGGCGTCGCTCGGGCCGGTCGAGGCGGGCGTGGTCGAGGCGGTGCTGAACGAGTTCGCCGGGTGGCTCGCCCGTGCCGGCGGGATCGTCGTCGGCGGAATCGAGGCGACCGAGAAGCTGCTCCGCCATCTCGATGCGGGGCGCGCCGACACCGTGATCGCGGAGATCCGGGGGCCGGCGGCGCAGAGCATCTGGGAGCGGCTCGCAAGCGTCGACGAGGCCGTCCTCGCCTCCTATCTCGAGCGCGAGCACCCGCAGGCTGCCGCCCTGATCCTGTCCCGGATCGATCCGACGCATGCGGCCCGCGTGCTGAAGCGTCTGCCCGAGGATCCCGCGATCGACGTCGTCATGCGGATGCTGCGGCTGGACACGGTGCGGCCTGACATCGTCGCGGACGTCGAGCGCAGCCTCGAGGGCGCCCCGTTCCTGGACGGCTCGGAGCGCGCCAGCCAGCGCGACCGGCACGCGCTCGTGGCCGAGCTCTTCGATCATCTCGATCGGACCACCGAGACGCGGCTCATTCGTGCGCTCGAGGAGCGCAGCAGAGAGGCGGCCGAACGAGTGCGCTCCTTCATGTTCACCTTCGAGGATCTGACGCGTGTGGACGGGAGCGGCATCCAGAAGCTGATCCGCTCGGCCGGCAACCAGCGCCTCGCCACGGCGCTCAAAGGGGCGAGCGAGCCGCTGCGCGGACTGTTCTTCGGGAACATGTCGGAGCGGGCCGGAAAGATGCTGCGCGAGGAGATGCAGGCCATGGGTCCGATCCGCCTCAAGGACGTCGAGGAGGCGCAGCAGTTCCTGGTCAACCTGGCCAAGGAGCTGGTGGCATCCGGCGAGATCGTCCTCGCGAGCGGTAGCGACGAGCCTTTGGTCGAGTGAGGAGGACCGCCCGATGCCGGCCACGCCCGTGTTCACCAGCCTCTCCTCCGCCCGCCCGGTCCCGCGCCATCGCGGTCCCGGCCGCCCGCCCGCCTGGCCGAGCCTGACCGAGAGCGATCCGCTTCCGGCCGGCCGCCCGGATGCTCGCGAGACGCGCGAGCCGGCGCCGGCCTCGTCTGCGCTCCGGTTCGACGAAGACGAGCTCGCGGCCGTGGCCGCCTCGGTCGCCTGGATCTGGTCCCGGCAGGCACGGGCGGACACCTTGCGCGCGCTCGCGGCGCGGCAGACCGAGGCGCTCGAGCGCGCGGCAGCGGCCCTCGTCGAGGTCGCGCGCGCGCAGCGCGACGTGGATGCCCGGGCTCGCGGCCAGATCATGGACCTCGTCGCCGCGATCGCGAGGGCGCTCGCCCTCGAGTCCGGCGACAGCCGCATCGCCAGCAACCTCGAGGCGCTCCTTCGCGGGGCGCCGGAGACGACGAGCGCGTGCATCGTGGTCGAGCCGCTCGCGGCCGAAGCGCTGCGCGCGCACCTTCCCGCGGTCGCCGCGCGCGCCGGCTTTCGGGGCAGCCTCGAGGTCGCGGGCGATCCGCGGTTGGCGCCCGGCACGGTGCAGCTCTTCTGGCCGGACGGCTGGTCCGAGCACGTGCCGGCGCACATCCACGAGCGCATCATGGAGATCCTGGCGGCCCACGCGCCGCCTCCGGAGGGCCGGCCGACACCCATCGCGTCGCGCGCGGTCGAGGTCATCGAGAACGGGAGCAGCCATGCCCACGATTGAGGCCGACGGACAGGAACTCTCGGACCGGGCCGAGGCGGACATCCCGGCCGACCGGGCACCGCTCGGGCAGCTCAGCGCCGTGCACGACATCGCCGTGCGCCTTTCCGTGGTGCTGGGCAGGGCGACCATGCCCGTGAGCCGGCTGCTCCAGCTCGGGCGCGGGGCGGTGGTCGAGCTCGACCGCGGGCTCCACGAGCCGGTCGAGATCTACGTCAACGACCGCCTCGTCGCGCGCGGCGAGGTGACCGTGATCGACGACCATCTCGGGGTCACGCTCACCGAGATGGCGAAGGGGGGCCGCTGATGCGCGGCATGACCGGCAGGGGCGCATATCTGTCCTCGGGGGCGGCACGCCGGCACCCGCTCGGCACCGTTCCCGGTTCTTGGGCGAGGGGAGAGGCATGAGGGTTCTCATCGTCGGCGCCGCCCGACCCGAGATCGCGCTCGCGGCGGATGCGGCGCGGGAGCGCGGCGCCGAGGTGCGTCACGTCCCGAGCTTTCCGGCGGCGCTCGACCTTCTGCGGCAGGGCCAGGGCGCCGATCTGCTCCTGGTCGACGCCGACGACGAGATCGATGCCGCCATCGCACGGCTCGCCGCCGAGCGGATCTTTCTGCCCGTGGTGGCGTACGGCATCGGCTGCACGCCGCAGCGTGCGGCCGCCGCCATCAAAGCCGGTGCCCGCGAATTCCTTCCCTTTCCGCCCGAGCCCGAGCTGATCGCGGCCATCCTGGAAGCGGTCGGCGAGAGCCGGCAGGAGCTCGTCTGCGCCGACCCGCGTATGACGGAGCTCCTGGGGCTCGCCCGGCGCTTCGCCGCGACCGACGCCTGCGTCCTCGTCACCGGCGAGAGCGGGACCGGCAAGGAGATGCTGGCCCGCTTTCTCCACCGCCACAGCCGCCGCGCCGGTGGGCCGTTCGTCGCCGTCAACTGCGCCGCCGTCCCCGAGAGCCTGCTCGAATCCGAGCTGTTCGGCCACGAGAAGGGCGCCTTCACCGGCGCCGTCGCACGGCGGATCGGCCGCTTCGAGGAGGCGAACGGCGGCACGCTGCTCCTCGACGAGATCAGCGAGATGGAGCCGCGCCTGCAGGCGAAGCTCTTGCGCGCCATCCAGGAGCGCGAGATCGACCGTATCGGCGGCCGGCATCCGGTCAAGGTCGACATCCGGCTGATCGCCACAAGTAACCGCGACCTCGAGCAGGCGGTGGCGGAAGGGACGTTCCGCGCGGATCTCCTGTTCCGCCTGAGCGTGCTCACGCTGGAGCTGCCGCCCCTGCGCGAGCGGCCTGCCGACATCGCGGCGCTGGCCCGCCATTTCGCGACGAAGCTCGCCCGCCTGAACGGCCTGCCCGAGCGGCCGCTGAGCGAGGACGCGATCCGGCGCCTCACGGCGCTGCCCTGGCGCGGCAACGTGCGCGAGCTCGAGAACTGCCTTCACCGTGCGGTGGTGCTCGCCCGCGGCGAGCGGATCGAGGCCGAGGACATCCATCCCACCGTGGGCGCCGGCCGGCAGCAGGAGCAGCCCAAGGCCACGGGCCTCGTCGGGCGGACCGTGGCCGAGGTCGAGCGCAGCCTCATCATCGACACGCTGCGCCACACGCTGGGCAACCGCACCCAGGCGGCGGGCATCCTCGGGATCTCGATCCGCACGCTGCGCAACAAGCTGCGCCAGTACGGCGGGGAGGGCGTTCCGGTGCCGCCGCCCCCGACCGAGCACGCCGCCTGAGGAATCGGGGAAGCGAGATGGCAGCCGAACTCACGGCTCTTCCGAAGCTGATCCTGCCGCGCCTCCGGCTCGCCTTGCGGCAGAGCGACATCCTCCTGGCGCTCGGGGTGATCGCCATCCTGGTCGCGCTGATCCTGCCGCTGCCGAGCCTGCTCCTCGATCTCTGCCTCGCCCTGTCGGTCACCTTCTCCGTCCTGATCCTGCTCACCGCCCTTCTCATCGAGAAGCCGCTCGAGTTCAGCTCGTTCCCGGCCGTGCTCCTCATCGCCACCATGCTCAGGCTGGCGCTCAACCTCGCCTCCACCCGCCTGATCCTGGGACAGGGCCACGAAGGCCCCGCCGCCGCCGGCCACGTCATCGAAGCGTTCGGCCGGTTCGTGATGCAGGGCAACCTCGTCATCGGCGTCATCGTCTTCGGCATCCTGGTCGTCGTGAACTTCGTCGTGATCACCAAGGGCTCGGGCCGCATCGCCGAGGTGGCGGCGCGCTTCTCGCTCGACGCCATGCCCGGCAAGCAGATGGCGATCGACGCCGATCTTTCGGCCGGGCTGATCGACGAGGCGGCAGCCCGCGAGCGGCGCAAGGCGCTCGAGGAGGAGAGCGCCTTCTTCGGCGCCATGGACGGTGCCGCCAAGTTCGTGCGCGGCGACGCCATCGCCGGCCTCCTCATCACCGGCATCAACCTCGTGGGCGGGCTTCTCGTCGGCGTCGTCCAGATGGGGGTGAGCTTCGCCGACGCCGTCCACACCTACACGCTGCTCACGATCGGCGACGGTCTGGTCTCGCAGCTCCCGGCCCTGATCGTCTCGACCGCTGCCGGCCTTCTGGTCGCGAAGGCGGGTGTCTCCGGCCGCGCCGACGTCGCTCTGTTCGGCCAGCTCGGCGCGCGCCCGCGCGCGCTCGCCGTGACCGGCGGCCTCATGGTGCTGCTCGCTGTCCTGCCGGGGCTGCCGGCCCTGCCGTTCATGCTCCTCGGCGCCGCCGTCGGCGGCCTGGCCTGGCACGGCCTGCGCGGCCCGGCCGCCGAGGCGGCACGAGCCCAGCCCGCCACGGCCACGGCACCGCCCGAGGAGCCGCCGGTCGCGACGGCGCTCGCCATGGACGCGCTCCGGCTCGAGCTCGGCTACGGGCTCCTGAGCCTGATCGGCGAGGGGCACGGCACGCGGCTGCCGGACCAGATCAAGGCGCTCCGTCGGCAGCTCGCAAGCGAGCTCGGCTTCGTCATGCCCTCGGTCCGCATCCAGGACAACATCCAGCTCCCGGCCAACACCTATGTCGTGCGGCTCAAGGAGATGGAGGTCGGCCGCGGCGAGATCCGGACCGGCATGCTGCTCGCGATGGACCCGCAGGGCCGACCGATCGACCTGCCGGGCGAGCCGACGATCGAGCCCACCTTCGGCCTTCCCGCGATGTGGCTCCTGCCGGGCCTGCGCGAGGAGGCCATCCTCAAAGGGCTCACCGTCGTCGACCCGGCGACGGTGATCACCACGCACCTCACCGAGATCGTGCGCGAGAACCTCGCCGATCTTCTGACCTACGCCGAGACGCAGAAGCTCCTGAGCGAGCTGCCGGCCGAGTACCAGAAGCTCCTCGGCGAGCTGGTGCCGGCGCGGATCACGACTGCCGGCATTCAGCGCGTGCTGCAGGGCCTGCTCGCCGAGCGCGTCTCGATCCGCGACCTGCCCTTGATCCTGGAGGCGATCGGCGAGGCGCTGGCCGTGACGCAGAACGTCGTCCTCGTGATCGAGCATGTCCGCGCCCGGCTCGCGCGCCAGATCAGCACCGCCTGCACGGCCGAATCGGGCGCCATTCCGATCGTCACCCTCTCGCCCGCCTGGGAGCAGGCCTTCGCGGCCGCGATCGCGGGCGAGCGCGAGGAGCGCCAGCTCGCCATGGCGCCGAGCGAGCTGCAGCGCTTCATCCAGGCCCTGCGCGATGTCCTCGAGGCGCACGCCATGCAGGGAGAGCTTCCCGTCCTCGTCACCACACCTTCGATCCGTCCGTTCGTCCGCGCGGTGGTCGAGCGGTTCCGGCCGGCGACGGTGGTCCTGTCGCAGAACGAGATCCATCCCAAGGCACGCATCCGAACACTGGGCCAGGTCTGATCCATGCGCTTGAGAAGCTTCGAGGCCCGCTCGATGGGCGAGGCGATGCAGCAGATGCGGGAGACGCTCGGCGAGGAGGCGGTGATCGTCGCCACCCACGAGTTCGCCGACCGGGTTCGCGTCACCGCCGCCGCCGACATGACGGACGCCGATCTCGCCGGTCTCCTCGCGCCGGAGCCGGCAGCTCCGGTCCGGGCCACCATCGAAGCCTGCCTCGCCTACCATCGCGTGCCGGCGGCGCTCGCGGGGGCGCTCCTGGCCGAGCTGGCCCAGGCTCATGCTGCCGACCCGGCGGCCGCTCTGGCACGGGTGCTCGAGGCGCGCTACCGCTTCTCGCCGCTCGGGTTTCCGGCGACGCGACCGGTGGTCCTGGTGGGCCCACCCGGTGCAGGCAAGACCGCGGCCGTGGCACGGCTCGCGGCCCAGGCACGGGTCGGCGGGCACGAGGTCCGGGTGCTCTCGACCGACGGGGCCCGCGCCGGCGGCCTCGCTCAGCTCGGGACCCTGCTCGAGCCGCTCGGGCTGGAGCCGGCATCTGCGGCCGGTCCCGAGGAGCTGGGCCGGCTGGTCGCGATCGCCGAAGCCGGGACCGGCCTTCTGATCGACAGCACGGGCATCAATGCCTTCAACGGCGGCGAGGTGGCAGCGCTCGCCGAGTGTCTGCGCGCGGCCCGGGCGGAGGCGGTGCTGGTGCTGCCGGCGGGCCTCGACGTCGAGGACAGCGTGGAGATCGCCGGCAACTTCGCGGCGCTGGGTGCGAGGCACCTGATCGTGACCCGGCTCGATGCCGCGCGTCGGCTGGGCGGCGTGCTCGCCGCCGCCGACATGGGACTGGCCTTCGCCGGTGCCAGCATCGGGCCTGCCATCGGCTGCGGCCTGCCCGGCCTGAGCGCTGCCGGACTCGCCCGCGTCCTTCTGCACCGGGCCGGGATGTTCGGTTCACCTGCCTGATCGGATGCCGCCGGATGCGGGCGTCGTTTCCCTTCGCCCGAGCGGTGCCATGGATGAGCGCGCCGCCATCTTGCCGCATCGGGTGTCGTGACGGCATGAGGAGGCGAGCCATGGTTGCGGGAGAGGACGGCATGAGCCGGCTGGACAGCTTCATCCGGCGCCTGGAGGCGCAGCGCGCCTGCCTCGACGCCTCGCGCGCGCTGATCGCAGGCCTCGACGGGCCGATCCTCGAGCTGGGCCTGGGCAACGGACGCACCTTCGACCATCTGCGCTGCCTCTACCCGGATCGCGAGATCTTCGTCTTCGAGCGGCGGCCGGACGCACACCCGGCCTCCATGCCGGATCCGGATCACCTGATCGTCGGCGATCTCGAGGAGACGCTGCCGGGGGCCCTGGCCCGCCTGCCGGGGCCGGCGGCGCTCGTCCACAGCGACATCGGCACGGGCGATGCCGCGCGCAACGCGAGGATCGCCCGCTGGCTCGCCGCCACGCTGCCGCCATTGATCCGGACCGGCGGCGTCGTGGCCTCGGACCAGAAGCTCGAGAGCCCGGACCTCCTGCCGCAGCCTCTGCCGGATGCGCTTTCCGCGGAGCGATATTTCCTCTACCGTCGGCGGTAGATGAGAACACGTCCACGACACGAGACGGGCAGTCGGGCAATGCGGCCGGCAGCAGTGGCAGCGGAATCGCTCGGAACACGGCCATGAGCGCCGAGACCGGGCTCACGGTCCGTTTCTGGGGTGTGCGCGGGACCGTCCCCTGTCCGGGACCCTCCACCTTGCGCTACGGCGGCAACACCGCCTGCGTGGAGGTATGCTGCGGCACGCGGCGGCTGATCTTCGATGCCGGCACGGGCCTGCGCGCCCTCGGCCGGGAGATGGTGAGCAGCGGCGAGCGGGTCGACGCGCATCTGTTCTTCACCCACACCCACATCGATCACGTCATCGGCCTGCCGTTCTTCCGCCCCGCCTACGACGCGAAGAACCGGTTCCAGTTCTGGAGCGGCCATCTCGCGCGCCAGGGCCACACGCTCGCTTCCGTCCTGCAGCAGCTCATGCAGACCCCGTTCTTCCCGGTACCGCTCGGCATCATGCATGCCTGCATCGGCTTCAACGACTTCGTGCCGGGCGCTCCGATCGAGCCGGGCGAGGGCATCCTCGTCCGCACGGCGGCGCTCAACCATCCCGGTGGTGCCGTCGCCTACCGTGTCGAGTACGGCGGGCGAGCCGTCTGCTACGTCACCGACACCGAGCATGTGCCGGGCGTTCCCGACCGCACGGTGCTCGAGCTCATCACCGGGGCCGACATCGTCATCTACGACTCCACCTACACCGATGAGGAGTTCGAGCGCTTCAAGGGTTGGGGCCACTCGACCTGGCAGGAAGGGATCCGCCTGTGCGAGCAGGCCGGGGTCGGCCGCTTCGTCGCGTTCCATCACGATCCCGACCACGACGACGAGGCCATGGACCGGATCGCGACGGCGGTGGAGCAGGCCCGCCCGGGCTCGCTCGTCGCCCGAGAGGGGATGGTGATCGCCCTTTGAGCATCCGGATCGCGATTCCGCCGCGGTCACGTGGCGCACCCGGCCGCCCCTGGCGGCGGCTGCGCCTGGGCCTCGGCACCCTGCTCGGTGCGAAGCCCGGCGGGTTCTTCATTCCTTATCGTCATGCCGCCGTCGTTGCGCCCGTCGCCTATCCGGCGCTGGAGCCCCTGCTCGTCGCGAGCCTGCCGGTGATGCTCGGCGTCTTGGCCCGGATCGAGGCTTCGGCCGAGCGCCTTCTGACCCTCGCGGGCCCGCCTCCGGCGCCACGCTGGGATCAGGACTGGTTCCCGCGCCTCGATGCCGCAGCGCTCTACACCCTCGTCCAGGCGGTGCGGCCGCGCCGCATCCTCGAGGTCGGCTCGGGCCACTCCACCCGGTTCGTGGCGCGCGCCGTGGCCGATGCCGGTCTCGACTGCGCCATCACCTGCATCGACCCCGAGCCCCGCGCCGATCTCGGCCGCCTGCCCGTCAGGCTCGAGCGCCGCGTCCTCGCTCCCGCCGATGCGGCCTTGGCCGAGACGCTCGAAGCCGGCGACATGCTGCTCGTCGATTCGAGCCACATCGCGATGCCGGGCAGCGACGTCGATCTCCTCCTGAACGGTTTCCTGCCGCGCCTGCGCCCCGGCGTGCTCGTCCACCTCCACGACATCATGCTGCCCGATCCTTATCCCGAAGCCTGGGTCTGGCGCGGCTACAACGAACAGGTCGCGGTCGCCTGCCTTCTTCACGGCGGCGGCTGGGCGATCCGCTTCGCGAGCCACTATCTCGTGACGCGTCATGCGGCTCGCCTGGCGCAGGGCGTGATCGCCCGGTTGCCGCTGCCCGAAGGAGCCATCGAGGGCAGCTTGTGGCTCGAGAGGCTGCCGGGCGGTCCGACCGAGCCCTGAAGTGGCTCGGAAAACCCGAGCCGCCGATCCGTGCCGGACGCGAACCCGTGCCCCGGAAGAACGTGGAGCAGGAACGATCGACCCCGAGCGCCTCGTTTGGCGCTCGGGGTCTTTGCTCCGGCAGCTCTGCCCGTGCTGCCCGGCGTTCCGGGAGGCCGCCGTTGTGCGCACGGCGCCCCCCGGCTTCGGCTCAGACCCGGAAGATCCAGTTGCTCAGGAGCACCACGGAAATGCCTGCGGCCAGGGTGAGATAGGGCAGAATACCGGCCCGGCGCACGTCGAGGTTCCGGGCATCGACGTGCAGGTCGCGCAGCATGTCCTCGGGGAACCGGCCGCGGTCGACCACGTAGTGGCGCCAGAGGAAGACCGGGATGACCAGCGCCATGGCGACGAGGCCGGAGGCCAGGGTTCCAGGACCCCAGACATTGGCGCCGGCACCCAGGAAGACCATGTTGACGAACGAGAGCGCGACGCCGGCGGCGAGGAAGATGCTGGGCGCCCGCCACGGCCGGGGCGTCTCGGCATTGTCGATCCGGTGGATCCAGCCGGCGTTGAGGTTCAGGAAGTTGAACACGAGATAGCAGCAGTTCGACACCGCCAGCACGAACACGTAGTCCGACATCATCAAGAGCAGCACGTTGAAGCCGAGGTCGGTCCACATGGCGCGCGTGGGCGCGCCGTGCTCGTTGACGTGGGAGAGATAGCGCGGCAGCCAGCCGTCGACCGAGCCCTGGTAGAGCGTGCGCGAGGAGCCGGCCATGGCGGTCATGATCGAGAGCACGAGGGCGAGCAGCAGCATCACGACGAGAAGCGCCCGCACGAGCTCGCCGCCGCCCACCATGTCCGCCATGGCGGCGGCCACGCCGGACCCGTCGTAGATCCCGGGCTCCAGCATCCGTTCGAGGCCGAGCGAGCCCTGGAACGACAGCGGCACCAGCGAGAAGATCACGATGCACAACAGGCCCGAATAGATGATGCCCTTGGCGGTGTCGCGCTGCGGGTTCTTGAGCTCGCTCGTGTAGCAGACGGCCGTCTCGAAGCCGTAGGTCGACCAAGCGGCGATGAACATGCCGCCCAGGAACAGGGTCCAGCCCGCGAGCGTCCAGTCGCCGGCGATGGGGGCACCTTGCGCGTCCTTGGCGAGCGGCCCCAGCGGGAACAGGTTGCTCGCGACCACGTCGCCCGTGAGCAGCGGGACAAGGCCTACGATCAGGAGCGGGATGATGACCGCGACGCCGACGATGGTCTGGATCTTGGCGGTGCGCAGGATGCCGTGGTGCTGGATCGCGAACACGATCAGGAGCAGCACCGTGCCCAGGATCGAGGTCGCATTGATCCGCAGGGTGAGGCCCTGCTTGAGGAAGCTCAGGTCGGCGAGCTGGATGCTCCAGGAGAGAATGGCCGAATCGGCCGGGAACAGGGCATTGAAGATGTAGCCCGCGGCGATCCCGGTTCCGATCGCCAGCACCGGCGACCAGGCTATCCAGTTGCACCAGACCGAGAGCGGCGCCACGATCCGGGCGTAGCGCACCCAGGCCGCAGCGCCGTAGATCGAGGCGCCGCCGGACTTGCTCGGAAACATGCCCGCGATCTCGGCGTAGGTGTGGGCCTGGATGTAGCCCATCAGCACCGAGAGTATCCACACCAGCCAGGACGGTTTTCCGATCGTGGCGGCGATGCCGCCGATCGAGAACAGGACGAGTGCCGGCACGCCGCTCGCGACCCAGAACACGTCCCGCCAGTCGATCTCGCGGCGGAGACCGGCTTCGGTCTCGCGCACCGCGACGAAGTCGATGCTTTGCGTCGCCATGGGTTGGCCTCCCTGCCCGGCTCAGCTTCTAGCGGCTCCGGTCGTCCGTATGGGCGGACGACGCGGCCCGAGCCGCTGCTTCTTGGCAGAGCGCTAAGCTAACCTCTTTCCGCCCGATTGCAAACCTTTTGCGACCAATGCCGGGCCAGAAGATACCGGTTCAGCGGTGGCCATCGCTCTGCGCGCCCACGAGATCGGCGCGCGCCTTGTCCATCTGGGCGCGCATCGCCGCGGCGGCGGCATTGGCGTCACGGCGGCAGATCGCCTCGAACACCGCCTCGTGCTGCTCGTTGTAGAGGCGCATGTTCTCGGGGTTCAGGACCTTGGCGCGCATCGCCGCCCACTGGGCGTGCTGGCGTACCTCGCTGATCCGGCGATAGAGCCAGCTCATCAGGACGTTGCCGGTGGCGTTGGCGAGCGCCAGGTGGAACTGCTCGTCGGCGGCGGCATAGGCCACGGGATCGTCCTCGCTCGCCTTGAGCGCCGCCAGCGCGGCACGCAGCCGCTCGAGATCGCGGCCGGTCGCGTGCAGGACCGCGAGCCGCGCGATCTGCGGCTCGACGGCGCTCCTGACCTCGATCAGCTCGAGCGGGCTCGTGAGCTCGGCGATCTCTTCGTCGGAGACCTCGCTGCGGTAGGTGACGAACGTGCCGCTGCCGATGCGCCGCTCGACGAGCTGCTGCTCCTCGAGCCGCCGCAGCGCCTCGCGGACGGTGCTGCGCGAGGCATTGTAGTGTGCCGCCAGATGTCGCTCGGCCGGCAGGCGCTGGCCGGCGCCGTAGACGCCGCCGAGAATGGCGTCCTTCAGCTCCTGGGCGATGTGGTCGGCTCCCGTCAGGCTCATCGGAGCCGCCCTGGGAGAAGCCGTGCTCTGGTCGGAGACGTCCATGTCGCTGCCCACCTTCTGCCGGTCGGCAACGCCTGCCGCCGTCGCACCAATCATAACCAATTTTTCTGTTTGGCGTGGAATTGGTTTTGTAATAGGTCTTGAGGCTGAAAGACGGGTGGGACGGGAAGCCCCGTCCGAAGGGCGCCCGCGCGCATCAGGGAAGACTGCAACCATGGCCCTGCCCGAGGGTGTGAAGTATCTGGTGATCGGTGCGGGAGTGCACGGCCTCAGCACCGCCTACCATCTGGCGCTCCAGCTCAAAGCCCGCGGCCTCGGCGACGGCTCCGACATCCTGGTGGTGGACAAGACGGGGATCGCGGCGGGCGCCTCGGGCATAGCCTGCGGGGTGGTCCGCAACAACTACTATCAGCCCGCCATGCGCGAGCTGATGGCACATTGTGTCACCATCTGGGAGCAGCACGCCGAGCTCCTGAGCTACCACCCCGTGGGCTACATGCAGATCAGCCCGGAGTGCATGCGCGAGCAGGTGGCGACGATCTACGAGCAGGAGCGTGCGATCGGCTATCCCTCGGTCTTCATCGAGGGTGCCGAGGCCTGCGACCGCTACATGAAGGCGATGCTCGAGGACTGGTCGGCACGAGGCATCACCTCGGTCCTGCACGAGAAGAAGGGCGGCTACGCCAACAACACGAAGAGCGTCTACGGACTCGCGACCCTGGCCGAGAGCCAGGGCGTGCGAATCGTCAGCGGCCTCAAGGTGGTGGGCTTCGAGCGCGCCAACGGCAGCTCGGGCGCCGTCGCCGCCGTCCTCACCGAGCGCGGCCGGATCGCCTGCGAGCAGGTGATCGTGGGCGTGGGTCCCTGGGTGAAGCAGATCTGGGACATGCTGGAGCTGCCCAAGACCGTGACGATCCAGGGCCGCGACGGCCGGATGCACGAAGGAGTCAGGATGTGGACCTACTGGTCGCTGCAGGAGGGCACGCTCGGCGTCGATCCCGACCTGCAGCGCACCAACAGCGGCGGGATGCCGCCCGTGATCCACGTCGACACCGACGCGCCGCTCTATTCCGACGTCGACGGCTCGCTGATCACCGACAAGCTCTGGGGCATCTACTACAAGCCGGACTTCCATTTCGGCGGCATCCAGGGTGGGGCAATGCCGTATCGGGTCGAGACCGATCCCGACCTGGTCCAGGTCGATCCTTACGGGCCGGAGAGCCCCGACTTCGTGGTCGGCGACGACTTCGCCCATATGTGGTGCTCGGCGCTGGCCCATTGCCAGAAGCGGTTCAGCGGCCAGATCGGCAAGTACAAGAAAGAACCCTCGGGCGGGATCGGCTGCTTCACGCCCGACAACTTCCCGGTCTTCGACCGGTTCTGCGAGAACGTCTACATCATCGCCGACAGCAATCACGGTTACAAGATGATCGGCGTGGGCGACCTCGTCGCCAGGGAGCTCGTCGGCGAGCGGAGCCGGCTCCTCGAGCCGTTCCGCTTCTCCCGCTACGCCGAAGGCAAGCTGCATCCGGTATCGAACAGCCCGTTCCCATGGAGCTGACGCGCGTCTTCGCGCATCGGCCGCGATCAGGGGGGAGATAGAGATGACGATGTTGCCGGTGGACGAGTACGTCAACGCGCCGGGCCGAGCCGAGCTCGTCCGCGAGGTCCGGAAGAAGATCAACGAGCTCGGCGTCACCTACATCTACTATCAGTTCATCTCGGTGACAGGCCGTATCGTCGGCAAGGGCATTCCGGCCGATCACTGGGAGCGGACGGCCGAGAAGGGCTTCCAGCTCGTCTACGGCTCGACCGCCAACCTGTTCATCGACCGCCACGGCCAGTACATCGGCTACGGCCCCGAAGCCTCGGAACTGATCGGCATCCCCGATCCCGAGACCTTCGTGCAGCTCCCGTGGGACAAGCGGATCGCGCGCGTGTTCTGCGTCTGCTTCCGGAACCGGGAGGAGGACGAGAACCCGGGTGCTCCTCTCACTTCCTGCGCCCGCGGCAACCTCAAGCGCCATCATGCCACGTTCCAGGAGAAACACGGCATGCAGCTCCGGATGGGCTGCGAGCCGGAGATGATGTGGCTGAAGCGCGACGAGGCCGGCAATCCGGCAGGCGGCGCGTCCCGACCCTACTGCTACCACATCGACCAGTTCGAGAGTCTGCGTCCCGTGTCGATGCGGGTGATCGAGTACTGCCGCGCCATGGGCCTCGACATGATCCAGGGCGATCACGAGGACGCGCCCGGCCAGCTCGAGCTCAATTTCACCTACGACGACGCGCTCAGGACGGCCGACCGGCTCGCGACCTACCGCCAGATCTGTGCCCAGGTCGCGCGCGAGTTCGGGCTCATCGCCTGCTTCATGTCGAAGCCCTTCATGGGCGTGTCGGCCAACGGCTGCCACACCAACATCAGCCTGTGGTCGGGCGGCGAGGAGGCGGTGAACCCCTTGGGCAACAGCACGCTGCCGGGCATGGAGGGCGTGTTCACCTACGTCTCGGGCGGCACCAACCACTTCATGCCGGACAGCACCCGCCACCCGAAGAAGCCGGGGCCAGTGGGTCTGCACTGCATCGGCGGCGTCATCGAGCATCTGCCGGCGCTCACCGCCATCGGCTGCTCGACCGTCAACTCCTACCGCCGTCTGTGGGACCAGGGCTTCTGGGCGCCGGTCTACGCCGACTGGGGCTACCAGAACCGCACCTGCGGCCTGCGCGTCTCCGCCCCCGGCCGGTTCGAGTACCGCGCCGTCGACAGCATGGTGAACCCCTACCTCCTGGCCTCGGCGCTGCTGATGGCCTTCGACGACGGCCTCGAGCGTCGGCTCGATCCGGGCGAGCCCGAGAGCCGCAACATCTACCAGGCCATGAAGGAGGGCAAGGACGTCAAGAAGCTGCCGCTGACGCTTGGCGAGGCGCTCGAGCGGCTTGCCGAGGACGAGGTCATCAGGCGGGCCCTGCCCGACGAGATGTTCCGCGTGTTCATGCACTACAAGGGCGACGAGTGGGCCCGCTTCAACGCCACCGTCACCGAATGGGACGTCCAGCGCTACCTGGACTGCCTGCCCTGAGATCGAGGGAGACGAAAGGATGTGCGGGATCGCTGGGCTGATCCACCGCGGCAGAAGCGGTGCGATCGGCAGGGAGATGACCGCGATGCTCCAGGCGCTGAAGCATCGCGGCCCGGATTCGACCGGCTACGCGCTTTACGGCCGGCCGGTCGGGAACGGCTACGTGATGCGCTTCAAGGTGGCCGAGCAGGAGGACACGAAGCAGGGCTTCAAGATCCGCGATCAGATCCGCGAGCGGCGGGCGGAGGTGAACCGGCGCCTGGCCGAGATGGGGGCGCATGTTACCCGCGAGGATGACGCCACCGAGTATGCATTTCGCTACTACTTCGACTACGACGGTGATCTCCGCCGGCTCGTCGATTTCATCGAGGACATCGAGGGCTGCGAGATCCTCTCGGTCGGACACGGGCTCGAGCTGATCAAGGATCTGGGCGACGCCGGCACCGTCGCGAGCCAGTACCGGCTCGAAGGCTTTACCGGCACCCACGCGCTCGGCCATACCCGCATGGCCACGGAATCGGACGTCGACATCCGCTCGGCCCATCCCTACTGGGCCTACCCGTTCAGTGACGTCGCGGTGGTCCACAACGGTCAGCTCACCAACTATTGGAACGGACGGCGCGCCCTCGAGCGGCGCGGGCACCGCTTCATGTCGAACTGCGATTCGGAGCTGATCGCGGTCTATCTTGCCGACCGCATGGACCGTGGCGACACGCTCGAGGAGGCCATGGAGCGCTCGATCGAGGAGCTCGACGGCGTGTTCACCTACCTCGTCGCCACCGCGGACGCGCTCGGCATGGCGAAGGACACGATGGCGGCGAAGCCCATGGTCCTCTACGAGAGCGACGACTTCATCGCCCTCGCCTCGGAGGAGATGGCGATCCGCGCCGTGTTCCCGCACGAGATCGACACGTTCGATCCCTACGAGGGGGAGGTCCGGGTATGGCGGAGCTGAGAGCCGCGCACATCTCCCACGAGATGGGGATGCACACCGAGCAGCTCGGTGGGCGCACGCAGCAGCGCTTCTTCACGCTCGGCGAGACCGAACGGCGCTTCACCTATCCCGGAGCGCCCGAGGTCGACTTCAACAAGCGGCACGAGTTCGATGCCGGGGGCATGGACACCCGCGCCGTCAACCTCGAGATCCGCCGCCTGATGAACGAGGGCTACGGCACGATCGTCGTCCACAATCCGGGGGCCAAGCATTCCCTGGGGGTCGGCATCCTGAACCGGCTCAACCTCTATTTCGAGGGCAGCCTCGGCTATTTCGGCTGCGGCCTGATCGACGGGCCCAACGTCCGCATCAAAGGGCGCGTCGGCTGGTCGTGCGCCGAGAACATGCTGGCCGGCACGGTCGTGATCGAGAAGAACGCCGGCTCCTGCTTCGGGGCGGCGATCCGCGGCGGCGATCTCGTCTGCAAGGGCGACGTGGGCGCGCGCACCGGGATCGACCAGAAGGGCGGGACCATCATCGTCGGCGGGCGCACCGGCGCCTTCTCCGGCTTCATGATGCAGCGCGGCCGGATGGTGATCCTGGGCGATGCCGGGCCCAACCTCGGCGATTCGATGTACGACGGCACGATCTACGTCGGCGGGCGGATCAAGAGCCTGGGCGTGGATGCGGTCGAGGCGGAGATGACCGAGCTCGACTGCGCCTGGCTCGAGCGCAAGCTCCGCCTCTACGGGCTCGAGGCGCCGAAGCCCCTCGAGCAGATGACCAAGATCGTCGCCGGCAAGCAGCTCTGGAACTACGACAATCTGGAGCCCGCCGAGAAGAAGCTGGTGCTCTAGGAGGGCCCCGACATGGCGACCAGACCCCTTCCCCACATCGCGCCGGAGCCGGCGAGGAAGCCCAAGCGCAACACGCACCGCCTGGGCCAGAGCCGGATCTTCACGCCCGAGGTGATCGACGACATCCATATCAAGGCCGAGCTCGGCCGCTACCGGATGCGCGGCTTCTCCTTGTTCAAGAAGATTCCGCACTGGGACGACCTCACCTTCCTGCCGGGTACGCTCACCCGCTTCGTGATCGAAGGCTACCGCGAGAAGTGCGTGACCAGGACGGTGCTGGGCCCGCGCGCCAAGCGCCCGCTCGTCCTCGACATCCCGGTCTACATCACCGGCATGAGCTTCGGCGCCCTGTCGTACGAAGCCAAGATCGCGCTCGCGCGCGGTGCGACCATGGCGGGCACGGCCACCTGCTCGGGCGAGGGCGGCATGATTCCCGACGAGCGGCGCTATTCGATCAAGTGGTATTATCAGTGCATCCAGAGCCGCTACGGCTTCAACCCGCACCATCTGCGCCTCGCCGACGCCTGCGAGTTCTTCATCGGCCAGGGCTGCAAGGTGGGTCTGGGCGGGCATCTCATGGGCCAGAAGGTCACGGATCAGGTGGCCGAGATGCGCTCGCTGCCGGCCGGCATCGACCAGCGCTCGCCCGCACGCCACCCCGACTGGCTCGGGCCGGACGATCTCGCGCTGAAGATCCAGGAGATCCGCGAGGCCACGAACTGGGAGATCCCGATCCAGCTCAAGCTGGGTGCCGCGCGCGTCTATGACGACGTGCGCATGGCCGCCAAGACCGACCCCGACGTGATCTATATCGACGGCATGGAGGGCAGCACGGGGGCGGGCCCGCACATCGCCACCGAAGAGACCGGTGTTCCGGGCATCGCCGCGATCCGCCAGGCGAGGAAGGCGCTGGACGACGTCGGCAAGTCCGGCGAGATCAGCCTGGTCTATGCCGGTGGCATCCGCAACGGCGCCGATGTCGCCAAGGCCCTGGCCTTGGGTGCGGATGCGGTCGCCATCGGCCACGCGGCGCTGATGGCGCTCAACTGCAACAAGGACATCCCCGAGGCCGACTACGAGGCCGAGGTCGGCGTCGAGGCCGGCTACTGCTATCACTGCCATACCGGCCGCTGCCCGGTCGGTGTCGCAACGCAGGACCCGGTGCTGCGGCAGCGGCTCGATCCGGACGAGGCGGCGGAGCGGGTCTACAACTTCCTGCACACGCTCACCATGGAATGCCAGATGATGGCCCGTGCGTGCGGCAAGACCAACGTCCACAGCCTCGAGCCCGAGGATCTGGCGGCGCTCACCATGGAGGCCTCGGCGCTGGCGATGGTGCCGCTCGCCGGCACGCAGCACACGGTCGGCCGGCCCGACATGACCCGCTACTGAGAGGAGGAGAGCCATGGCCGAGATCCGACCGGGGGGAGCGCCCAAGCAGGTGGGCTCCACCTCCGACGACATCGACCACTTCATCAAGTCCGACGGCGTGGAGACCGAGCGCGAGCGGCTGATCGGACAGCACATCGGCTACCGCTACGACGTCAACCTCCTGCCCGACTACCGCCGGCTCACGCCTTTCCTGCGCGAGTACATCGAGGTGATGGGCTGGGACGACCTCAACTGGCTCGAGGACGTCCACATGGGCTACGAGGAGGGTCGCCCTGCCGTTTTCGACCGCAACATCAACGGCTGGGTGCAGGTGCCGCCCGAGATGGAGCTGCCCGACAATCAGCAGGACCGGGACATGCTGGCGCGCGAGCTGCTCATCAAGTTCCAGATGAGCGAGCGCCATCCCCTGGTCGATCTCAAGCGGGCCTACGCCAAGTTCTGAGGCAGCCATGGAGCTCACCCAGGCGCAGATCGACCGGTTCCGGGAGGACGGATTCCTGATCCTGGACCGGTTCCTGGACGAGGCGACGGTCGAGCGCGCCAGGGCGCGCTTTCCGGACCTGTTCGCCGGGCACTTCCCCACCGGGATCCAGCCCGACGAGTGGAACTGGCGCGAGGGCCGGGACCCGCCCGACCTCACGCGTCAGATCTGCAACGGCTGGCGCGCCGATCCCACGGTCGCGGGCATCGTGCTCGCGGCCGAGATCGGGCGCCTCGCCGCCCGGCTCATGGGCTGGCCCGGGGCGCGGATCGCGCAGGACAACGTGATCTGGAAGCCGCCCGGTGCGAAGCCTCTGGGCTTCCATCAGGACGACAGCTACGGCAGGTGGTTCGAGCCTTCGGGCTATCTCACCTGCTGGATGGCGCTGGACGACACCACCGCCGCCGGCGGCACGATCCAGTATGCGCGTGGCTCGCATCGCTGGGAGGTCTCGCCGCCGATCCGGCGCTTCCACGCGCCCGAAGATTGGCTCGAGGACTTCCGCGACGCCGTGCGCCGCGCCGGCCAGAGCGAGCCCGAGCTCGTGCCCGTCGAGGTGCCGGCGGGCGGGGTCGCCTTCCACCACGGCCGCACCTGGCACGGCTCGGACACCAACCACAGCCGGCGGCCGCGCCGCTCGCTGGTGGCACACTGCATCTCCTCGGAAGCGCGCTTCCACCCGACCGAGGTCAGCTACATCTACAGCCGCTACCGCCGGGTGGGAGATCTTACCATGGACGAGAGCTTCTTCCCGATCTTGTGGACCGAGCGGGGCTACCGCACGCCCTGGCTCGATGCGGTGGACCGCGCGGCTTGAGCCCGGACTGGAGCCGCGAGCCGGGCGCCACGGGCGGCTGCTTGTGCGGCGCCGTCCGCTACCGGCTCGATGCGCCGCTACGGCCGATCGTCGCCTGCCACTGCGGCCAGTGCCGTCGCAGCCACGGCACGTTCGGCGCCTACACCGCCGCGCCCGTCTCGGCGCTGTGCCTCGAGGCAGAAGGAGATCTCGCCTGGTATCGCTCCTCCGCCCGCGCCGAGCGCGGCTTCTGCCGTGCCTGCGGCAGCAGCTTGTTCTGGCGGCCGGTGGCGGGGAGCTACGTCGCGGTCGCGGCCGGCAGCCTCGACGACGCCACCGGCCTGGCGCTCGTCGAGCACATCTTCGTCGCCGACAAGCCTGCTTGGTACGAGCTGAGCGATGCGCTGCCCAGGCGCGCGGGCGGCCTCGCTTCGCCGCTCCTCACACCGGCGACGGATCGGCCTCCGCCCGATCCCAGTCCGGCTTGAAGCCGAGGATCGTGATCCCGGGCGGCAGGCGCGGGTTGAACAGGGCATTGTGCCAGTAGGTGGCCTCGAACAGGGGCTCGCCCGCCGTCAACTTCCGCGCCGTGCAGGGCAGGCGGTAGCGCTGGCCGAACTGCTCGAAGGCGAGCTCGCAAGCACCTGCTTCCAGCACGGCCTGCGGAATTGCGCCACCTTCCACGAACAGCGCCGTCAGCTCGTCGCTGAACGCGTGCGGCTTCTGGAAGTAGGTGCCCTGGAGCAGGCGCATCGCCGTCTCCCAGCGCTCGAGCGGCTCCTGGGTGCGCTGCACGATGAAGCGGAGCTCGGGTACCAGCGAATGTTCCGGCAGCCGGTTGAGCACGACCGTGATGGCGCCCAGCGCCCGCCCGCCGACGGACAGGGAAGGTCGCATCCCGGGCGTCGGCCGGCCGTCGCCCTCGCGCACGGCGAGCTGCCGGACCCGGCATTGCCAGCCCAGGAAATGGTGCATCAGCACGATCCGCGTTCCTTCCAGCCGTACCAGCCTGCTGCTCGTCCCGGTCGCCATCCGCTCCTCCCTCGTCGGCGGACCCTGATGCAATTGGTACAGATTTGGTTCGAAGGTGCAATAGAATTGGTTGCGTTCGCCGGACGATCCGGGCAAGGTTCTCGGATCGCAACGCTCGGTACGAAGCGACGGCATCTGGGAGAGCTTGCACGATGTTCGGAGAGAAAACGTGGGGTGGCGAGCCGTTCTGGGGTCTCGGGTTCGAGTGGGATCCGCAATGGCTGCTGAGCGAGGAGCAGAAGGCGCTCCAGGCCCGACTCATCGATCTCTGCCAGTCCACGCTGCGCGCCAACGCGGTCGAGAGCGACAAGAAACTCCTGTTCCCGCGCAAGAACTTCCAGGCTCTGGCCGAGCTCGGCCTTCTCGGGCTGATTGCTCCCAAGGAGCTCGGCGGCATGGGCGAGAGCCACACCTGCGCGGCCATGGTGGTCGAGACCATCGCCCGCTACGGCTGCGCCAGCACCGCCATGTGCTACACCATGCACCTGGGCGCCGTGGCCGCGGCGAGCCTGCGCCATCACGACAACCCGGCCATCAAGGACATCCTGAGCCGGCTCGACAAGGACTGCCTCATCGGCACCCTTTCCTACTCGGATCCCGAGACCGGCGGCCATTTCTGGTATCCCGTCTCCTCGGGCGCGGAGCGCGTCGAGGGTGGCTGGAAGGTGCGCAAGAAGGCATCCTGGACCACCTCGGGCGGCTTTGCCGATTGGTACATCATCCAGACCACGAGCCCCAATTTCGACGGCAACTACGCCAACCTGTCCTGCTTTCTGATCATGGGCGACGAGGTCAGCGCCGACCCTGCGAGCTGGGATGGGCTGGGGCTGCGCGGCAACCAGTCCGGCCCGATGGAGGTGAAGGACAGGATCGTCCCGCTGGACCGCCTCGTGGGCCCGATCGGCGACGGCGCCTCCTCGAACGACGAGTGCGTCGATCCCTTCTTCCTGCTCTGCTCGTCGGCCTGCTGGAACGGCATCTCCTTGGGCCTGATCGACATCGCGAAGGCCCACACCACCCGCAAGACCCATAAGGATGTGGGCCTTCGGGTGTGCGATTATCCCACGATCCAGGACTATGTCGGCGAGGCGATCATCGACACCAACACCAGCCGTGCGCTCACCTTTCAGATGGCGCAGTGCCTGGACCGCCTCACCGACAACTGCGACTGGTCGATCCACCGCGACCCGACCGTCCTGCCGCGCTCGCAGGTCCTGCACTGGATGTGGCAGGTGAAGTTCTCGGCCGCGAAGAACGTGGCGCACGTCGCCGACAAGATGCTGCATGCCTGCGGCGGCACCGCCTACAAGCCGCAGCTCGGCATCGAGCGCTACCTGCGTGACGGCAAGGCCGGCTGGGTGATGGGTCCCTCCAACGAGATCCTGCGCCAGTTCGTCGGCAAGGCTTCGCTCCTGGGTTTCCAGAGCCTCGACTACTGGAACCAGACGATCAACGAGCGGGCGATCGCGAACGAGGTCAAGAAGATGAGCCCGGAGCAGAAGCGGGAGCTGGCCGAGCGGCTGCTGGCCGAGGCCGGCATCGCGGCGCAGGCGGCGGAATAGGGGCGGGGACGGAGGATCCGTGCCGCGTCCGGTCATCGTGGCGGCCGTCCAGCATTGCGCTGGGCTCGACCAAGCCGACAATCTGGCGCGGCTCGCCCATCTCGTCGCCGAGGCGAAGGCCGGCGGCGCCGAGCTGGTCTGCCTGCCCGAGTACTGTGCCACCTATGGCACGGGACCGGGCGGGCTCGTGCTCGGCGAGCGGCCGGAAGTGGAGCACGCCGGCTTCGCTTATCTCCGCCGTCTCGCCCGGCGTCATGCCGTGTGGCTCGCGGTGGGCTCGCTCGCCGTGGCGGGGCCGGACGGGCGGACGGTGAACCGCTCCTTCCTGCTCGATCCCGAAGGCCAGGTGCGCGCCCGCTACGACAAGATCCACCTCTTCGACGTCGATCTCGCGAACGGCGAGCGCTATCGCGAGAGCGAGCGGATCGCGCCCGGCGCTGCCGCCGTGCTCGCGCGCACGCCTTTGGGCCGGATCGGGCTCAGCATCTGCTACGATCTGCGTTTTCCGCAGCTCTACCGGCGTCTTGCCCAGGCCGGCGCCGAGATCCTGCTGGTGCCGGCCGCCTTCACCCGCACCACCGGCCGCGCCCACTGGGAGCCGCTGCTGCGCGCCCGCGCGATCGAGAACGGTGCCTACGTGATCGCGGCCTCGCAGTGCGGGCAGGCGCCGGACGGCGACCTCGCCCGGTTCGGCCACTCGCTCGTGGTGGGTCCCTGGGGCGAGATTCTGGCCGACGCCGGCGAGGAGGAGGGCTTCATCATCGCCGGGCTCGATCTCGAGCGGGTGGCGGAGGCGCGCGCCATGATCCCGGCCCTGCGCCACGACCGCCCGTTCGATCTCGTCGGGGCTTGAGCTGCGGAAGGTTCAGCCCGGCCCGAGCGGAGCCAGGCTCCGGTAACGGCCGCGATAGTAGAGGAGTGGCGCTTTTTCCGGGTCCATCGCCATCCGCCGGACCTGGCCCACGAAGATCACGTGGTCGCCGCCGGCATGGGTGTAGGCGATGCTGCACTCGAAGCTGGCGTGGCAGCCGTCCAGGATCGGGCAGCCATGGTCCCATACCGACCAGGAGACCCCCGACCATTTGTCCTCGCGCGCCCGGGCGAACCGCGCCGACAGATCGGCCTGCTCGGCGGCGAGCACGTTCACGGCGAAGTGCCCGGTCGAGAGAAAGTCCCAGAGCGAGTAGGCGCGCCGGTCCAGCGAGAACAGCACGAGCGGCGGGTCGAGCGAGACGGCGTTGAACGAGTTGGCGGTGACGCCCAGGAGCTGGCCGCGGGCGCCCAGAGCGGTCACGATCGTGACCCCGGTGGCGAAGCAGCCGAGACAGGCGCGCAGCGCGCGCGGATCGAGCCGGGGGGCCGGCGGCTCCTCCCGGTGATCTTCGTCGTATGGTTCTTGCACGATCATGACCGACCTGCCAGATTGGTGTGGATTCACTATCGAATTGGTTGGTATTGGTCGTCAACTGGTCCAAGAAGCGAGGGAGGGCATGACCGAGCCGACCGCGATCGTCTCGCCGCGCCGACCACGGGTGCTGACGCCGGGGCTGACGGCGCTCGATCCGGGCGTGGAGCGTTACGTCGTCCGGGGTGGTGGTGTGCACGCCGTGGCGCTCGAGGCCGGCGATGCGGTGGAGCTCGTCGACCTGCACGGTGGCCAGAGCTGCGAGCTCGTGCTGTTCGCGCCGGACGGCAGCGATGCGCTGGAGGCTCTGGGCCTGCGTGCGGCCGGGCCCGCCGGCGGGATCCAGGCCATCCTCGCGGGTGAAGGCGAGGACGTGCAGCGCGTGCGCGCCGGCCTCGCCCGGCGCGGGCTCGACTTCGGCCGTGTGGGCAGCGCCCGTCTGTTCGGGCCGGAAACGGCCCCTGGCGAGGAGGTCGGCCTGCGAGCGAGCGAAGCCGGCTATCTCGTGGTGGCGGCTCCGGGCGCGCCGATGAGCCCCTGGGAGCAGAGTCCGCCGACCGATCTCCTCCTCTTCATCCGCCGGGCACGGCCGCCGCAGCCCGGCGAGGTGCGCCTGCCCGAGCCTTTGGCCGAGCCGCGGCTCGATCTCCACATCGCTCCCGCTTCGGTCGAGCCTTACGTCGTACGCGCCGGCGAGTACATCCAGATCATCGACATCCAGGGCCGGCAGTGCTCGGATTTCGTCGCCTTCCAGGAACGCGCGCTCGAGCGCGGTCTCGTCCGAGGCCTGGACAACCTCACCACACGCACGCTTCTAGGCGTCGCCTATCCGAGGCCCGGCCTGCTCTCCAAGTTCTTCGACGCCGACATGAACCCGCTCGTCGAGGTGGTGCAGGACACGGTCGGCCGGCACGACAGCTTCAATCTCGCCTGCACGGCGCGCTATTACGAGGACCAGGGTTATTTCGGGCACGTCAACTGCTCGGACAACTTCTCGCGCCAGCTCGCAGCTTACGGCATCGGCGCGCAGAAGGGCTGGCCCGCGATCAACCTGTTCTTCAACACGAACGTCGACGCGAACAGCAACATCTGGTTCGACGAGCCCTGGTCGCGCCCCGGCGATTACGTGCTGCTGCGGGCTTTGACCGACCTGGTGTGCGCCTCTTCGGCCTGCCCGTGCGACATCGACCCGGCGAACGGCTGGGTCCTCACCGACATCCAGGTGCGCGTGTACCCCGAGAAGAACCTGTTCAAGCGAGCCGTGGCCTACCGCATGACGCCCGATGCCCCCGCCGAGCTCACCAAGGAGACCGGTTTCCACCCGCGGACCGCAGCGCTCACGCGCGACTTCGTCGAGTATCGCGGCTATTGGCTGCCGGCCACCTTCGCCCGCAACGGCCCGATCGACGAGTACTGGGCCTGCCGCGAGCGCTGTGTCGCGATCGACCTCTCGCCCCTGCGCAAGTTCGAGGTGCTGGGCCCCGACGCCGAGACGCTCCTGCAGCGGACGCTGACCCGCGACGTGCGGAAGCTCGGGGAGGGGCAGGTCGTCTATGCCGCGATGTGCTACGAGCACGGCGGCATGATCGACGACGGCACCCTGTTCCGCCACGGGCCCAACGCCTTCCGCTGGATCGGCGGCGACGACTATGGCGGGATCTGGCTACAGCAGCAGGCGAAGGATCTGGGCCTCGACGCCCACGTCAAGCCGGCTACGGGACAGATTCACAATCTTTCCGTGCAGGGTCCGTGCTCGCGCGAGATCCTGCGCGAGATCGTCTGGACCCCGCCCGGCCGTGCGGCTCTCGACGAGCTCGGCTGGTTCCGTTTCACCATCGGCCGGATCGGCGGCTTTCAGGGAATCCCGGTCGTGGTCTCGCGCACGGGCTACACGGGTGAACTCGGCTACGAGATCTTCTGCCATCCGAACGATGCGCCCGCGGTCTGGGACGCCGTGATGCGGGCGGGCGAGCCGTTCGGCATCCTGCCCATGGGCCTGAATGCCCTCGACATGGTGCGGATCGAGGCCGGGCTCGCCTTCGCCGGCCACGAGTTCGACAGCACCACCGATCCGTTCGAGGCCGGGATCGGCTTCGTCGTGGCGCGCAAGGACGACGACTGGATCGGCAAGGAGGCGCTGGCACGCCGCAAGGCCAACCCGCGGGCGAGGCTGGTCGGGCTGGCGCTTTCCTCCAACGAGCTTGCGGCCAAGGGCGATCCGGTCTTCCTCGGTCGGGCGCAAGTGGGCCAGGTGACGAGTGCGGTGCGCTCGCCCCTGCTCAAGCAGAGCCTGGCGCTGGCTCGGGTCGACGTCGCCCACGCCGGGATCGGCACGGCGCTCGAGGTCGGCAAGCTCGACGGACTGCAGAAGCGTCTCCCGGCGACCGTGGTGCGGTTCCCGTTCTACGATCCCGAGAAGATCCGCGTGCGCGCCTGATCCGCCTCGTCGCGGCGGCGGCCGATCGAGCCGACCCGTCGATGACGCCATCGTCGACCGGCCGCGACCGGCGATTCGAGCGGCCTCGCCCGCCGCTGCGCCCTCGGCCCACCAGCCAGACGCCCATGACACTGGACAAGTCGCGCCGTTGGTGGCGTCTGCACCCGGCAGTGTCCGCACCACCCGATCGCGAGAATGGTCCCGATGCCCATCCTGCCGTGGCGCCTGCTCACCATCGCTCTGACCCTGGTCGGCACGGGCCTGGCCCTGGCCCCGCTGCTGCTGCCGGGTGCCGAAGGTGCTTCACCGGCCCCGGGCGCAGCGGCCGGCGCGAGCCTTCATGATCCGATCGGCTGGGCCGTGACGCTGGCGGCAGCGCTTGCCGCGCTCGTCCTCGCCGTGCTCGGGCGAGGCCGCGGTGCTGCGGCTTCCGGCTTCGGGCTTCTGGCGACCCTTCTGCTCGCGGCAGCCTGCGCCGTGCCCTGGCTGGACGCGCCGCCCGTCACGGGTGCGGCGCTGCGCGTGGCAGGCCTTGTCGGCCTGATCCTCGCAGCACTCGTGGAGAAGCGGCACGACCCGCTCGCCAACTCCGCCTATACGGCGGCGCGTCGTCTCGGCGTGCCCGAACGGCAGCCCCGTCGGGGCTGAGACCGACCCGGCACCCGGATCGCCCGTACGCTGTCAGGAGATCGCGGTCATGCGGCCGCGGTCGAGCATCCGGCAGAGCATCACCACCGGCACCAGGCCCACGGCGACGATGACGAGCGAGGGCAGGGCGGCGCCGTCCAGCCGCTCGGTCGTGGCGAGCTGGAAGGCTTCGACCGCGAGCGTGTCGAAGTTGAACGGTCGCAGGATCAAGGTCGCCGGCAGCTCCTTCATCACGTCGACGAGCACGATGAGCAGGGCGCTGATCAGGCTCGGCCGCAGGAGCGGCAGGGTCACCCGGCTCGCGACCGCCAGAGGCGCGCAGCCCAAGACGCGGGCGGCATCGCCGAGCGTGGGAGCTATCTTCGCCATCCCGGCCTCGAGCGGGTTGAAGCCGGCCGCGAAGAAGCGGACGAGATAGGCATAGAGCAGGGCCATGACGGTGCCGCTCAGGATCAGGCCCGTGCCGGTGCCGGTCACGGCCTTCACCAGCTGGTCGGCAGCACCGTCGAAGCTGCCGAGCGCGATCACGATGCCCACACCGATCACCGCACCCGGCACCGCATAGCCGAGCGCTGCCGTGCGCAGCAGGCTGCGGGCGACCATGCTGCCCTCGCGGTTGGCGGCGAGGAGCCCCGTGATCGCCATCGCCACTACCACGACGCTCGCAAGCGCGCCGAGCAGGGCCGTGTTGCCGGTGAGGTGCAGAAGCCGGGCGAGGCCGATGCCGTCGCTGGTGCTCCAGGCCATGCCGGCGAGCACGATGGCGGGCAGGACGAAGCCGACGAGCACCGGCAGAAGGCACAGGCCGAAAGCCGCCCAGCCGCGCCAGCCTTCGAGCTCGACCCGTTCTTTGCGGAAGATGTGGGTGGTGTTGTTGGCGAAGCGGCCGCGCCCGCGCGCGCTCCATTCCAGCGCCAGCACGGCGAATACCAGAAGCAGCAGCAGAGAGGCGAGTTGGGCGGCGGCCGCCGGGCTGCCGAGCGCGTACCAGGCGCGGTAGATGCCGGTGGTGAAGGTGCGCAGCTCGAAATAGGCCACCGCACCGAAGTCGGCCAGCGTCTCCATCATGACGAAGGCGATGCCGGCCGCGATCGCCGGCCGGGCGAGCGGCAGACCGACCCGCCGGAAGGCCGCGAACGGCGTGCAGCCGAGCGTGCGGCTGACTTCGAGCGCGCACTGCGACTGCTCGGCGAAGCCGGCGCGTGCCAGCACGTAGACGTAAGGATAGAAGGCCGCTGTCAGCACGAACACCGCCCCGCCGAGGGAGCGGATGTTCGGGAACCAGTAGTCGCGCCAGCCCCAGCCCGTGAGCTCGCGGAGCAGCGTCTGGACCGGTCCAGTCACCTGGAGGAAGTCGGTATAGGCGTAGGCGAGCACGTAGCCCGGCATGGCGAGCGGCAGGACCAGCGCCCAGTTGAGCACGCGCTGGCCGGGGAAGCGGTACATGGTGACGAGCCACGCGGCACCCGTGCCGACCGCGAGCGTGCCGGCACCCACGCCGAGGCACAAGAGCGCGCTGTTGCGCAAGTATTCGCCGAGCACGGTGCTGGCGAGGTGAGTCCACAAGCCCTGGGTCGGCTGGCCGACGAAGCCGAGCAGCGCCAGAAGCGGTGCCGCCACCACGAGGCAGAGCAGGAACGCCAGCAGCGTGCCGGCACCCGGTGCTGCCAGTGCCGTCAGGCTGCGTCGCGTTCCCGGCCCCTCGATACGAGCGGAGGCGGAGGCTGGCTGGTCTGCGGCGATGGACATCGGCTGGGGTCGAACCGTTCCGTGCGTGCGTTCTGGCCGGCAACAGGAGGCGTCGACGCGGGACGCGTCACTGCCGCAAGCTACCGGCAACCATGACGAAGTAAAGCCGAATCGGTCGAGCTTGGAATTGATACAGATCATCCGACCGGCCGGGAGGAGCCCGTGTTCCGGGCGAGTCGGCGCGCATCGCTTCCTGTGGTTGCAGCTTGGCTGCCCGAGCGGATAATCAACCCGCGACACGTGAGCGCATCGGCAGGCAGGGAGATGCGCTCTCCCGCTTCTGGAGAGAGGCATGCGACGACATCACGACATGGGCGGCGAGCCGGCCGGACCGATCGAGCGGCACGAGCACGCCTATGCCCCCTGGGAGAAGAAGGTCGATGCGATCTTGCGCCTGCTGCTCGCCAAGCGCGTCATGACGCTCGACGAGCTGCGCCGCGGCATCGAGGATCTGGGACCGGGCGCCTACGACGAGCTCGGCTATTTCGAGCGCTGGATCGCCTCGATCACGAACGTCCTGCTCGAGAAGGGCGTGCTCCGGGTGCAGGAGCTGGGCGAGGCGATCGCGGCCGCCGAGCGGCGGCACGCCGAAGGAGCGCGACTTTGAGCGCCCGCTTCGCCGAAGGTGCCAGGGTCCGCGTGAAGGCGCTATACCCGCCGGGCCATTGCCGCACGCCTTACTACACCCGCGGCCGCTGCGGCACGGTGCTTCACGTCGTGGACCACCAGCCCGACCCCGAGGAGCTGGCTTACGGCCGGCACGGCCTGCCGAAGCTTCCGGTCTACCGGGTGCGCTTCGCGCTTTCCGAGCTGTGGCCGGGCGACCCCGATCCAGGGCAGGGGGCGGTGGTGGTGGACCTGTTCGAACCCTGGCTCGAGCCCGTGGAGGAAACGCGATGAGCGCGCAGCATCGGCACGACCACGATCATCCGCACCCGAAGCAGCCCGACCTCGAGGACGGACCCTTCACCTACCACATGGCGCTGACCGAGGCGGTGGCGAGTCTGCTCCTCGAGAAAGGCGTGTTCTCGGCCGACGAGCTGCGGGCGTCGCTCGAGCTGATCGACAGCCGTAGCCCGGCGGACGGGGCCAGGGTGGTGGCGCGGGCCTGGGTCGATCCGGGCTTCAAGGCGCGCCTGCTCGAGAACGTGAATGCGGCCGCGGCCGAGCTCGGGATCGATGCCGGCGGCATCCCGATCCGGGCGGTCGAGAACCGGCCGGGCGTCCACAACGTCATCGTCTGCACGCTCTGCTCCTGCTACCCGCGGCTCTTGCTCGGGCCTTCGCCCGACTGGTACAAGTCGCGCGCCTATCGCAGCCGCGTGGTGCGCGAGCCCAGGGCGGTGCTGAGGGAATTCGGCCTCGAGCTTGCGGCCGAGACCGAGATCGTGGTCCACGACAGCACGGCCGAGCTGCGCTACCTCGTTCTGCCCGAGCGCCCGGCCGGCACGGAAGGCTGGAGCGAGGCGGAGCTCGCCGCCATCGTCACCCGCGACTGCATGATCGGCACGGCGGTGCCGCGGCCGGCCGCATGATCCGAGCCGAAGCTGCCGCCCACTTCGATGCCGCGTTCCGGGATCGCCTGCAGGAGCTGCTGCGCTGGCGACGCGACGTGCGTCATTTCCGGCGCGATCCGGTCGATCCCGAGCTGATCGGGTACCTGCTCGACCTCGCCTGTCTCGCACCTTCGGTCGGCCACAGCCAGCCCTGGCGCTTCGTCCTGGTCGATTCGCCGGCAGCACGCGCCGCGGTCCGCGCCAATTTCCTCGCCTGCAACGAGGCGGCGCTCGCTGCTTACGAGGGCGAGCGGGCGGAGCTCTACGCCCGGCTGAAGCTCGCCGGGCTCGACGAGGCGCCGGTGCATCTCGCCGTGTTCTGCGACCACGACACCCGAAGCGGCCTCGGGCTCGGGCGGCGGACCATGCCGGAGATGCTGCCCTACTCGGTCGTGACCGCCGTTCACACGCTCTGGCTCGCGGCGCGCGCCCATGGGCTCGGCCTGGGCTGGGTGTCGATCCTCGACCCGGCGCGCCTTCGCGCCGATCTCGACGTGCCGCCGGCATGGCAGCTCGTCGCCTATCTCTGCCTCGGCTATCCCGAGGCCGAGCACGACCGACCCGAGCTCGAGCGCGTGGGCTGGCAGCAGGTCGATCCGGCCGCACGCGCCGTGCTGCGGCGATAACCCCCGAAAGAAAAAGGCCCCGGGGCGCCCCGGGGCCTTCGTGGCTTCGCGAGAAGCTCCTTCTCGCGACGGCTCAGTGCGAGGCCGCGCCGGCAGCACCCAGGCCGGTCTCGGAGCGGACGTACTGGGCCTCGAACGCGGCGGCCTCGTTCTTCGCGGTCTGGCTGCGGTCGAGGACCGAGAACAGCCAGATGCCCACGAAGGCGATTGCCATCGAGAACAGGGCCGGGTTGTCGTAGGGGAAGGGTGCCGAGCCGGCCGGGTTCATCAGCACCTTCTCCCACACGGTCGGGCCCATGACGACCAGCGCCACGGCCGAGATCAGGCCGAGGAGCCCGCCGATGAGGGCACCCTTCGTGGTCAGGCCGCGCCAGAACATCGACAGCAACAGGACCGGGAAGTTGCAGCTCGCCGCGACGGCGAAGGCGAGGCCGACCATGAACGCGACGTTCTGTTGCTCGAACACGTAGCCGAGATAGATCGCGATGATGCCGAGCACGATGGTCGCGACCTTGGAGACCTTGATCTCCTGCGCCTCGCTGGCGCGGCCGCGCGCGATCACGCTGGCGTAGAGGTCGTGGCTCACCGCCGAGGCGCCGGCGAGCGTGAGGCCCGCGACGACGGCGAGGATGGTGGCGAAGGCCACGGCCGAGATGAAGCCGAGGAACAGGTCACCGCCGACGGCACGGCTGAGATCCACGGCCGCCATGTTGGTGCCGCCGATCAGGTCCTTGATCTTGTCGTAGGTGACGGCACCGTCGGGACCCACGGTGGTTTTGTAGAAGCTCGGGTCGTTCATCAGGAGCGTGATGGCGCCGAACCCGATGATGAAGGTGAGGATGTAGAAGTAGCCGATGAAGCCGGTGGCGTAGAACACGGACTTCCGCGCCGCCTTGGCGTCGGCGACGGTGAAGAAGCGCATCAGGATGTGCGGCAGGCCCGCCGTGCCGAACATGAGGGCAAGGCCGAGCGAGATCGTCTCGAGCGGCTTGCTCACGAGGCTGCCGGGCCGCATGATCGCCGTGCCCTTCGGATGGACCTCGGTCGCGGCCCTGAACAGGGCGCCGGGGCTGTAGCCGAAGTGGTGCAGCACCATGAGCGCCATGAAGGTGGCGCCGCCGAGCAGCATGCAGGCCTTGATGATCTGCACCCAGGTGGTGGCGAGCATGCCGCCGAAGGTGACGTAGAGGATCATCAGCACGCCGACGATGATCAGTGCGTAGAGATAGGGCAGGCCGAACAGGAGCTGGATCAGCTTGCCGGCGCCCACCATCTGCGCGATCAGGTAGAACGCCACCACGGTGAGTGTGCCGATCGCCGAGAGCATGCGGATCGGCGTCTGCTGCAGCCGGTAGGAGGCGACGTCGGCGAAGGTGTACTTGCCGAGATTCCGAAGCCGCTCGGCGATCAGGAACAGGACCACCGGCCAGCCGACCAGCCAGCCGACCGAGTAGATCAGCCCGTCGTAGCCGCTCGTGAACACGAGGCCCGAGATGCCGAGGAACGAGGCCGCCGACATGTAGTCGCCGGCGATGGCGAGGCCGTTCTGGAAGCCGGTGATGCCGCCGCCCGCGGCGTAGAAGTCGGCGGCGGACTTGGTGCGCGAGGCCGCCCACTTCGTGATCCCCATGGTGAGGATCACGAAGATGACGAACATGGCGATCGCGTGCCAGTTGGTCGGCTGGGTCTGGGTGGCGCCCTCGATGGCGCCGGCGGCGAAGACAGGGGCAGCGAGCATCAGGCCGGCGGCGAGACCGGCGAGGCCGCTCATGAGGCGGATCGTGGGCCGCATCACCGGCTCTCCTCGATGATCTGCTGGTTGAGGCTGTCGAAGGTCGTGTTGGCCTTGGCGACGTAGATGCCGGTCAGGACGAAGGCCGAGAGGATGACGAGGATGCCCACCGGGATGCCGATGGTCGTCACCGAGCCCTCGCTGATCGGCGTGCCCAGGAAGCCGGGAGCGAAGGCCACCAGCAGGATGAAGCCGAAGTAGAAGACGAACATCAGGATGGTGAGGTTGCGAGCGAGCGCGTTGCGCCGCTGCACGAGCTCCGCAAATTTGGGATTGCGGCGTATCCGGGCGTAGGCCGCCGGTTCCATGCCTGCCTCCTTCGTGATCGTTGCTCTGGGGTTACAAAGCCGATCTCATCCTAGGGAGGTTCGGCGTGATCGCGTCATGCGGCACGTTGTCGAGCGACGGCTCCGGGGGTGCGGCAGTTTGTCAAGCCGCTGCCGGATCGGGTGCCGACGTGGCACTCCGGCTACGCCGTGCCCGGCTCGCGGCGCCGCTTCGCAGCGCGCTCCTGCTCCTGCCGCCGGCGTCGTGCATTGGCCGCGATCAGGTTCAGGCACTCCACGCCAGCCGAGAAGGCGATGGCGAAATAGAGATAGCCGCGCGGGATGTGGTAGTGGAGCCCGTCCGCCACCAGCGCCATGCCGACCAGGAGCAGGAAGGAAAGGGCCAGCATCTTCACGGTCGGATGCCGGTTGACGAAGGCGCTGACGGGCTCCGAAGCCACCAGCATGACGATGATCGCGATCACCACGGCCGCGATCATCACCGGCAGGTCGTCCGCCATGCCGACGGCGGTGATCACGGAATCGAGCGAGAACACGATGTCGAGCAGGACGATCTGCACGATGGCGGCGAAGAGCGAGGCGGTGCCGGCCTGCGAACCCTCCTCGTGGCCCTCGGCCATCTGGTGGATCTCCATGGTGCCCTTGACCAGAAGGAACAGGCCGCCCCCGCCCAGCACGAGGTCGCGCCAGGTGACCTCGTGATCCAGCACGGTGAACGCAGGCTGGGTGAGGCCGATGATCCAGGCGATGCTGGCAAGAAGGGCGATGCGCATCAAAAGGGCGAGGCCCAGGCCGATCCGCCGGGCCATCTGCTGCTGATGTACCGGCAGCCTGCCGGAGACGATCGAGAGAAAGATGATGTTGTCGATGCCGAGAACGATCTCGAGTGCGGTGAGGGTCAACAGGCTGGCCCAGGCATTGGGGTCGGCCAGAAGCTCGAGCATCGCATCATCATCCTTGCCGGTCGTGACGATGTCCGGGATATAGCGGGCGATCGCACCTCCGACCACCGGTGGGGCCACGCTCGAGGTGACAGCGATGTCACGTTGCCGTCATGATGTTCGCAGCGCCCCGACGTGCCGCGACCGCGAGCGGAAAGCTGCAAGGAGACCACGTCGATGCACGAGAGCCGGTTCCGCCAGGTCGCGGCGGATTTCTTCGTCGCACCCCAGCTCGGCACCGAGGACTTCGCCGCCGCGCGCGCGGCAGGCATCCGCACCGTCATCAACAACCGGCCGGACGGCGAGGCGCCGGATCAGCTCGGTGACGCCGAGGCCCGCGCGCTGGCCGAGGCGGCGGGGCTCGCCTATGCCTTCGTGCCGGTGACGACGGGGAGCATCGGCCCCGACACGGTGGCGGCGTTCGCCGCGGCGGTGGAGCGCAATCTCGGGCCCTATCTCGCCTATTGCCGCTCGGGGACGCGCTCCTGCCACATGTGGGCCTTCATGGCCGCCCGTCGCCGTCCGCCGCAGGAGATCGTGGAAGCCGCGGCCGCCGCCGGCTACGATCTCTCGCCCGTCCTGCCCGTGCTGCGCCGCCTCGCCGGCGAGGGCTGAGCGCCTCAGGAGAGCACGGCGAGCACGAAGCCACCCCAGAACGCAAGCGCCAGCGCGGGGCCGAACGGCAGCGCCGTCTCGGCCCGGAGCTCCCGGCGTTGCAGCACAGCGAGGCCGAGCCCCAGGAGCGCTGCCGCGAGGACGATCAGGGGCAGGCGTTCGGCGCCGAGCCAGGCGCCGGCCGCCGCGAGCAGCTTGGCGTCGCCGAGCCCCAACCCCTCGCGGCCACGCAGCCGCCGGTAAGCGAAGGCGATGCCGGCGAGCGCCAGATAGCCGCCGGCGGCGCCCATGGCCGCGCCGGCGAGCGAGGTGGGCGGAACGAAGCCGAGCAAAGGCTCGCCCCAGGCCGCGAGCAGAAGGCCGGCTCCGACCAGCGGCAGGGTCAGGGCATCGGGCAGGAGCCAGGCGACGAGATCGATCGTGGCAAGCGCCAGCAGCCACCAGCCGAGAACGGTGGCGATCCACGCCTCGGGCGACGGCAGGGCCGCGAAGGAGAGGCCGCCGATGACGGCGGCCGCGAGCTCCACGCAAGGATACCAGAGCCCGAGCGCGGCACCGCAGTAGCGGCAGCGGCCGCGCAAGGCGAGCCAGCTCAGGAGCGGCACGAGGTCCACGACGCACAGCGTCGCGTGGCAGGCCCTGCAGCGCGACCGGCCCGTCCACATGTCGGCCCAGCCCTCGGGCGTGCGCAGCGCCAGCGTGGCGATGAAGCTGCCGACGCAGGCGCCGGCAAGGCCGCCGGCGAGAGGCGCGAGGATGACGGTGCCGTCCAGCGTTGCTCGCCGTCCTCAGCCGGCCGGTGGCTGACGGTAGGGCGCCGTCCGCTGCGGGACGAGCGGCTGCGGCAGCATCCGCGGCTCCGGCTGCGGCGCCGGTCCGGGCAGAGACCCGCCGGGCGACGTTACGTTCGGCATCGCGGGCGCCATCCGCTCCGGACCCAGCGACCGCAGCCGCGAGCGCAGCTCCTCGCTGACGTCGCGCGCATCCTCGGGGTTGCGGATCACCCGCGGCGTGATGAAGACGATGAGCTCCGTCCGTCCGTTGGTGCGGCTGGTCGAGCCGAACAGGTTGCCGATGATCGGAATGTCGCCCAGGATTGGCACCCGGCTGCGACCGCGGCTCTCGTTCTCCTGAATGAGGCCGCCCAGGACCACGGTCTGGCCGCTCTGCACGTTGACTCGGCTCGTGACCTTGCGCTGGGTGAAGGTCGGCGTCGGCGCGGACGGAGTGCCGCCCTGCGACTCGACGCGGCTGACCTCTTGCGCGATCTCGAGCGAGACGGCCTGGTTGGAATTGATCCGCGGCCGGACCTGCAGGATCACGCCAGTGTTGCGGTACTCGATCGAGTTGATCACCGGGGCGTTGGCCTCGAACACGCCCTGAGCGCTGCGCGTCGTGACCGGAACCTCCTGACCCACGGTGAGCATGGCCTCGCTGTTGTCCTGCACCACGACCGAGGGCGAGGACAGCACCTTGACGTCGGTGATCTGCGACAGGGCGTCGATCGTGATGTTGCTGCTGCCGGGGGTGAAGACGAAGTTGAAGCCCGGCACGTTCAAGGCCGGCAGGAGCGCCGCCGTGCTGCCGCCGGTGCTCGGGATCGTGCTGTTCTGCGTGAAGCCGCCCTTGACGGCACCGTTCTGGAGAAAGAACTGGACACCATAGCGCAGATCGTCGTTGAGCGTCACCTCGGCGATCGTGGCCTCGATCAGCACCTGCCAGGGCGCCGTGTCGAGCCGGAGCAGCGTCGCCTCGATCTGCGAGTAGACGGGCGGGGTGGCCCGGATCAAGAGCGCGTTGTTGGCCTTGCTGGCCGCGATCCT
Organism: Benzoatithermus flavus; assembly: GCF_037908215.1. Lineage (NCBI taxonomy): Bacteria > Pseudomonadati > Pseudomonadota > Alphaproteobacteria > Geminicoccales > Geminicoccaceae > Benzoatithermus > Benzoatithermus flavus. The sequence continues at coordinate 78,773 of NZ_JBBLZC010000007.1, forward strand.
GACCGGTCCGCCGGTCGGCGCGGCTTCGGACCCGGATGGCGGCGTCGCGCCGCCGGCTCCGGGTGCTCCACCGATGCCGCCGGCCGCCTCGCCGCCGCCCGTGTCCTCGCCCGGCGGTGGCGGGCTGCCCGGCGGGCTGCCCGGCTGAGGCGTGCTCCCGAGGGTGGTCGTGGCCGAGGCCAGGCTCGGCCCGGGCTCCGACGTGCCGCCGCCACCGCCGCCGAACGCCTCGTTGAGAAGCTTCGCGACATCCTCGGCGGAGCGGTGCTTCAGGTAGTAGACGTAGAACTGCGGCCCCACCACCTCGCCGTGGTCGAGCCGCGCCACCCAGCGGCTCACCTCCCGGATCTGATCGGGATCGGTGCCGATTGCGAGCACGGCGTTGAGGCGTGCGATCGGCAGAAAGCGCATGAGCGAGGGCTCGGCCCCGGTCGGATCGAACGGCGAGAAGATCGCCTGCAGCTCGGGGATGACGGCCTCGGCGGTGGTCCGCTGCAAGGGGAACAGGCCGATGGACTTGCCCGCCATCCAGTCGACGTCGAGGTCGGCCAGAGTGTCGACCACGTTCTGCCGCTCGGTCGAGGTGCCGCTGAACAGGATCGCGTTGCGGCCGGGATCGATGCGGATGTCCTCGGGCGAGGCGACGAGCGGCTGGATGAACTGGGCGGCTGCGGTCGCGGAGATATTGCGCAAGGGCACGATCGTGAGCCCGTAGCCGGGACGGACCGGCACGGGCCTGCCGCCGATCGGCACGACCTCGGAGCGGCCGATCGCGGCGTCCACCGGCATGATCTGGTAGGTCCCGGCACCCGTGTCGACGAGCGAGGCGCCATTCGAGCGCAGCACGGTCTCGAGGACGGCCAGCAGGTCCTTCTCGGCGATGGGCGCGCTGCTCGAGAGCGTCACCTGTCCTTGGACGTCGGGATTGATCGAGTAGGTCTTGCCCAGGATGTCGCCGAGGATGACCTTCGCCACCTCGCGGATCTCGGCGCCGTCGAAGTTGAGTTGCACGCCCTCGGCGGTGCGCTGCGCCTGCGCGGTGCCGCCCTGCCTCGCCCGCGCGGTCGGCGTGCGGCCGGGATAGATCTGGGCCTGCAGCGGCGGCTCGGCCGGCTTGACCGCGGTTCCGGCAAGGGGCTCGTTGGGCGGAACGTCGCCGGGCACGGCGGGCGGCGGCTCGAACGATACGCGGTTCAGCGTGTCGTTGATGTTGGACCTTCGGGAAGGCTCCACGCAGCTCGTGAGCGCGGCGGCCAGGAGTAGGGGCGTGAGCGCATGGCGCAGGCAGAACTCGAGGCGCATGTGTTCCGACAGGTCCTCACCGCTTGGTAAAGGCGCGGTCGAGCGTGGCATCCGTAGGCGAAGACGAGCACCGGCGGCCGTGCGGCCTCGGAAGCTGCCGGAGGCTAGTACACTCATCTCATCAACGGGTAAACCCTCGCCCCCATGCTACTATAATGCGTCTTCCGGCCAACCGCAATCGCTTCATGGGCTATCGAGAACCGGTTGTTAAGAAAATATACCTATGATATAGGACCGGCAATGATCCGATGCGAGGTCTGCCGACATGATACCGGTCCTGCGTCGCGGCGCTCACGGGGACGAGGTCGAGCTGCTGCAGAAAAACCTTAGCGCCGCCGGGTTCAGCCCCGGTCGGATCGACGGGCGTTTCGGGCCGGCGACCGAGGCGGCGCTGCTCGCCTTCCAGCGGTCGCGCGGCCTGCTTCCCGACGGAGTCGCGGGGCCCGTCACCTGGCATGCGCTCAATGGCCGCGGCGACGGCCGGCTTCCCGACGTCACGGCGAGCGTGACGATCGGCTTCGTGGCGGAGCTGTTTCCGTTCGCACCGCTCGGGGTCATCCGCCGCCATCTGCCGGCCGTGCTCACGGGCCTCAGGGCTTTCGCGCTCACCGACAGATCGATGGTGCTAATGGCGCTGGCCACGATCCGGGCGGAAAGCGAGGGCTTCGCCCCGGTCGAGGAGGCGGTCTCCCGCTTCAACACCTCGCCCGAGGGCCACCCGTTCGACCTTTACGACTACCGCGCCGATCTCGGCAACGAGGGCCCGCCCGACGGCAGGCGCTATCGCGGTCGCGGCTTCGTGCAGCTCACCGGCCGCGCCAACTACCGCACCTACGGCGAGGCCCTGGGCCTCGGCACGGGCCTCGTGCTGGAGCCCGAGCGGGCGCTCGAGCCGGCGCTCGCGGGCCGGCTGCTCGGCGCCTTCCTCGCCGAGCGGCGCCGGCCGATCGGGGAAGCGCTGGCCGAGGGCGATCTCGCCCGCGCCCGCCGGCTGGTCAACGGCGGCACGCACGGCCTCGACCGGTTCACCGATGCCTGGCGCATCGGCGACCGCCTGCTCGACGATCCGGCCGCGCCCGCCCCTGCCGGCACGGCACGGGGCCGCGCGGCCCGACGTCAGCGCGGAGCCGCGGCCTCGATGGCGGCGGCCCGCGCGGTCACGGCGGCGATGTCGGGATAGGCCCGCGCGTTCACGATCAGGTCGCGCGCGAGCTCGAGGTTGCGCCGCTCGCAGGACGCGCGCAGGTCGGGGTCGGCGATGCGCTCCATGTCGGCGTTGTGGGCGAGACCCAGGGTCCGGCGGATCATGGACGTGCCCGCATAGCCCAGCGCATCCTCGAACAGGCGGCGCATGTAGGCGGCCTGCGCGATCCGGAGCGAGGCCCGGCCTTCGGATCCGTCGAACAATGCCCGCGGATAGGCGTCGCCGGTAGGATAGGACGTCCACAGCTCGACGAAGCGCTTCTCGAAGCCCGACCAGACCTGCTCGGCCGTCGCGAGGATCCAGCGGCGGTAGGCCTCGCGCTCGCCGGGCCGGCACTCGTGGCCGCGCTGGCTGAAGAAGCTCATGAGCAGGTTGCCGATCAGCTTGCCGACGTCGAAGCCCATCGGTCCTACGAAGGCGAACTCCGGGTCGATCACCTTGGTGTCGTCCTCGGTCACCATGATCGAGCCGGTATGGAGGTCGCCGTGCAGCAGCGCCTGCGTCTCGCTCATGAACTTGAGCTTCAAGGCCGAGACGGCGCGCTTGAGCTCGGCATCCTCGCGGATCGTCCTGGCCGCGTCGTCGAGCTGCGGGCTCGTCCAGCGATTGCGGTCGCAGATCATGTAGGGATCGGTGAAGATCAGATCCTCCGTGATCTTGCACAGCTCGGTGTTGCCGCAGAACGCCGCCACGATCTCCTTCTTCTCGGCCGCAGGCAGCGCCATGTCGGAGGTGAAGTAGAGCGTCTTGGCAAGATACTCCGCAATCTGCTCGGCGAAGGTGGGATAGACGACGCCCTCGATCATGCCGCGCCGCATGATGACGTGCGGATGGCAACGCTCCATCACGAACAGGTAGAGCTTCTCGTCGTAGTGCAGGACCTCGGGGATCTGCCGCGGCGCATGGCGGGACTGGATCACGGCCGCCTGATGCTCGAACCAAGCGCGCTTGAGGTCCAAGGGCCAGCTCTCGCCGACGAGGCGCACGTAAGGCAGGGCCTGCTTGACGCAGATGTCGCCGTCCGGCCCCTCGACGATGAAGACGAGGTTGAGGTTGCCGTCGCCGACCTCGCTCACCCGCCAGCTTTCGGGATCGCCGCCGAGCCGGCGCCGGATCGCCGGCAGCCCGGCGAGATAGGCCGCCAATGTCCTGTCATCGAGGGCGCGATAGCCTTCGGGGATGCTGAGGGCCAAGACACCGTCCTCCCGTTTCTCGGGCCGGGCCGCGGCCGGCGCGGCCGTCCGTCTCGGGAAGCGCTCCTAGCGCACGAAGCCGGCTGCCGGCAAACCCCGGATGTGCCGGCACTGCAAGGGCTGGACCTCGCCGGCAAAACTTGCCAGCCTCACGAGGGTGAGGTTCCAGCGGACAAGGCCATCGATGCGCCGTGCGCTTGCCGTGCTGTTCTCGCTCTTCCTGCTGGCGGCTCCGGCCCTGGCGGCGGAGCCGGTGGCCGAGGACGACTACGCCAAGGGGCTCGAGCTGTTCCGCGCCGGCCGGTACGAGGCAGCGCTGCCCTACTTCGAGAGCGCGCTCGACCTCGCCAAGTCCCGCTACGGCGCCGACAGCCCGGCGATCGCGCCGGAGCTCAACAACCTCGCCGAGGTCTACCGTCTCACGGGGCGCCTCGGCGAGGCCGAGAAGCTCTACAAGCGCGCGATCGAGCTCGACGAGCGAGGCGGCGGCGAGGGCTCCGGGCTCGCCACGAGCCTCAACAACCTCGCCCTCGTCTATCGCGCGCAGAAGAAGTACGACGAGGCCGAGAAGCTCTACAACCGCTCGCTCGGCCTGCTCGAGAAGTCCTTGGGGCCGAATCATCCGGATGTGGCGCGGGCGCTGAACAATCTCGCCGTGCTCTACCGCACGAAGGGCGAGCCCGAGCGTGCGCGGCCGCTGCAGCAGCGGGCGCTCGCGATCGCCGAGAGCACGCTCGGCCGCGATCATCCGACCACCGAGGTGCTGCGCCGCAACCTCGCCGCGCTCGACAAGGGCGCCGCTCCGGCGAGGAGCCCCGCTGCCGCTCCGTCGCCGGCCGCGCCCGTCGACGAGGCGATGGCGAAGCCGGTGGCCGCGAAGCCGCCCGTCATCTCGGCGATGCCGCCACCGCCACCCGCAGCCGGGACGGCGCCGCCCCCGGCCGAGACCGCGGCAGCACCGGCAGCTCCCCCCGACGAGAAGCCCCCGCCGCCGGCGGCTGGCAACGGCGCCTTCGCGCTCCAGCTCGCGGCCGTGCCCGATCCCGCCCAAGTCGATGCCGAATGGAAGCGGCTCAAGGCACGCTATCCGGCGCTGAAGGAGCTCGATCTCCGGGCGCCGCAGACGGTCGAGGTGCCGGGCAAGGGGACCTTCTACCGCATCATCGCCGGCTCGTTCGCCTCCAGGGCCGATGCGGAGGCGATGTGCGCGCGCCTGCGTCAGGCCGGAGCCGCGTGCCGGCTCGCGCGGCCATGAGCCGCATCCGGTCGAGAGCGCTGCTCGCCCGGCTCGCCGATCAGTTCGCGGCGGCGGTCGCCGACGGCAGCGAGGTTCACGACCTGCCGGGCTTTCGCGTCCATCTCTGGCGCGAGGCCGACCCGTTCTACCGCAACGTCGCCATTCCGACCGGCCGTGCCGGCGACCTACAGGCCGGCGACCTACAGTCGGCGATCGGCGCCATGACGGCGCTGTTCGAGGCCCACGGGCGCATCCCGCGGCTCGAGTTCTTCGCGGAGCTCTGGCCGGGGCTCGCCGAGGCGCTCGAGGCCGAAGGCTTCACGCTCGAGCGGCGCTCGCCCGTTCTCGTCCTGGACGCGAGCCGGGCACCCGCACCGGCGGCAGCACCTCGGCTGCTCGATGCCGGCACGCCCACGGCGCTTCTGGGCGCCTTCCTCGCCGGTGCTGCGGCTGCCTTCGCGGAGCCCGCCACGACGCCGGCACCCGGCGAGCTCGAGCGGTTCGCGCAGGGCCTGCGGCAAGGCGGGCTCGCCGCCGCGGCGGTGCTGACCGCCGCCGGCGAGCCCGTGAGCGGGGCCAGCCTGATCCGCACCGGGCCGGTCGCCGAGCTCGCGGGCGTGTGGACCATGCCCGGCTGGCGCCGCCGTGGCCTGGCTCGGGCGGTCTGCGCCTCTCTCCTGGCACGCTTCTTCGCCACGGGCGGCGAGATCGCCTGGCTGTCGGCGGGCGATGCCGCGAGCGAGGCGCTCTACCGGAGCCTCGGCTTTCTGCCCTGCGGCACCCAGCTCAACTACGCCCGGCTGCCGTCGGCGGCCGCCCGGCCGACAGGATCGGCGCTGGCGCTGCCGGGCTCCGGCGCTTGACTCGCCGCGACACGCTCACCACTATCTGCCGCGCGTGGTGATTTGCGCCGACCGGCTTGCGGCCACGTTAAACAAACGGCTAAAAGGTCGGGATCGCTCGCGAGCCCGGCTTTCGTCTTGGCCGGGCCTTTTTGTTTGGAGCGACGGCACGCGATGCCCATCAAGATTCCGAACGACCTGCCCGCTTTCGAGAAGCTGCAACAGGAGGGTGTCAGGCTCATCGGCGAGAACGAGGCGCTCCGCCAGGACATCCGGCCGATGCAGATCGCCCTCCTCAATCTCATGCCGGAAAAGCCCAAGACCGAGACGCAGCTCGCCCGCCTCCTGGGCGCCACCCCGCTTCAGGTCGAGCTGACGCTGCTCACCACCTCGACCTACCGCCCGAACACGGTGCCCCTCTCGCATCTGCAGGCCTTCTACAAGACCTGGGACGAGGTCAGGGACCGCAAGTTCGACGGGCTGATCGTCACCGGCGCTCCGGTCGAGATGCTGCCGTTCGAGGAGGTGAAGTACTGGCGCGAGCTGACCGAGATCCTGGACTGGTCGCGCACCAACGTCCACACCTCGTTCCACATCTGCTGGGGTGCGCAGGCCGCCCTCTACCATTTTCACGGCGTGCCCAAGCACATCCTGCCGACCAAGCGCTTCGGCGTCTACACCCACTACGTCATCGAGCGCCGCGACGCGCAGCGTCCGCCGCTCATGCGCGGCTTCGACGACTATTTCCTGGTCCCGGTCTCGCGCCACACCGAGGTGCGGGCGGCCGATCTGCCCAAGGATGCCGGCCTCGAGATCCTGGCCGTGTCCAATGCCGCGGGCTTGTGCCTGCTCCACGAGCCGGAGCACCGCACGGTCTACATGTTCAACCATCTCGAGTACGACACCTATACGCTGCACGACGAGTACTGCCGCGACAAGGCCACGCGCGCCGACGTCTCGCTGCCGGTGAACTACTATCCCGACGACGATCCGGACAAGCCGCCCCGGAACTGCTGGCGGGCCTATGCCCATCTCCTGTTCGGCAACTGGATCAACGAGATGTACCAGACGACCCCTTACGAGCTCGAGCGCATCGGCACGGTCGCCCAGCCGCAGGCGGCCTGAATCAGGCCGTCTGCTCGCGATACCAGTAGCGATAGGCGAGCTCGGGGGCGAAGGGGCGGTAGAGGGCGAGCGCCGCCGCGTTGTCGTCCTCGACCTGGAGATAGATCCGCTTCGCCCCGACCGCCTTCGCCCAGGCCACGAGGCGTCGGAACAGGGCCCGGCCATAGCCTCGGCCGCGGAAGGGGACGCCCGTGCGCATGGTGAAGATGCCGGCGAGATCGCCGTCGACGACGCACAGGCCCCCGGCCGCCGGCTCCTGGCCCCGGGTCAGCACGCCGAACACGTGGGGCTTTCTGATCCGGGCGAACAGCTCGGCCCGCGCGCGGCGGATCTCGGGCCCCCAATGCGGGTCGCAGACCGCGTTCATGACGAGCGGGGTGGGGCGGGTCTGAAGCTCGAACGCGCCGCGCTCGGGCGGCTCGACCGAAGCGGCGTCGACGAGGAGGACGGATACCGGTGCCGCGAGCCGGTAGCCCCTGTCCGCCAGCACGGCGTCGAGCCGGGCCGGTGCCGCGAGCTCGGTGAGCTGGAAGCAGGCGGGCAGATCGCGCGCCGCGTACCAGACCTCGACCCGGGCGATCGCCTTGTCGAGGTCGGCCCCTTGTGCGAACGCCAGGGTCCGGACCGAGTTGATGCGCCGCGTGCGCCCGCCGCCGGCCCGAAGCAGCCAGCCCTCGCACCAAGCGGTCTCCCTGGGCGGCCAGGCCCAGAGCGCCGCCTGCTCGATCCGCTCGACCATCCGCCGGTCGGTCATCGCACCTCCGCTTCGGGCGGGATCAGGACCCGCTGGCGGGTGCGACCGTGCTGGCAGGTCGAAGCCGGGTCAACACGAAGGACTCAGGCCGCGCGCAAGCCCAGGCCGAAGCCCACGAGGCGCGATGCCGGTCCTTCGGTGCCCGCCTGCCCGCCGCGGGTGGTCGCGACCCAGTCGAACACGTCGAGCCGGCCGGCACGGGCGGCATCGCGGGCGATGGCGCGAAGATCGGCGCGGTGCAGGCCCAGATCGGCGAGCTCCCGGTCGTCGAGGCGGGCGAGGGCGCGGTAGGTTTCCCGCTCATGCAGGAAACGGATGAGGCGGCCGTAGAGGCGATGCAGCAGGTCCATGGGATCAGGTCTCCGTAGTCCGTCGACGGCGAAGCGACGCCCGCCGCGTCGGGAGTGGTCGAAAGACCGCACGTGGCGGCCGATCTCCCCGATCCTCCGTTCTCTTCGATGATCCGTTGCCCGATAGATGTGGCTTCGGGGGCGGTCCTACCATTGCTTATGCTGCAATGCAGCATTGCGCCTGCCGGTTATCGGGCCGCTCGGCGCCGGGAAGCCGGCCCGCAGCGTCGTATCGTACCGGGTAGTGCGCTGCTGACGGTCCAATCATCGGCGGTTACCGCTTTGTGCCGAACGACCATCGAGATGCTGCTTGCGGGTCCCGGCGCCAGCGCGCTAAGCCTGATGATGCTATGGGTGGGAACGGCGGGGGAGGCTCCGCATCCTCTGCATAGCGGCGAGGTGGAGGCGACATGACAACGAACTTCCGGACGGCGCCGGCGGCGGTCCGGCTTTCTCGGCGTACGGTTCTCAAGGCGGGTGCCGTGGCTGCCGGCGCCGTCGCTGCACCGGCCATCGTCAGCCCGCGAGTCCTGGCCTCCTCGGGCGAGGTCAACGTCCTGTTCTGGTCGGACGAGCTGCCGAGCTCGCTGATCGACAGTTTCACCCAGAAGACCGGGATCAAGGTCAACTTCACCGGCTTCGGCTCCAACGAGGAGCTCTTGAACAAGCTCAAGGCCAGCAAGGGCCGCGGCTACGACCTCGTGGCGCCCACCATGAACCGGGCGCCGCAGTGGGCCGAGCTCGAGCTTCTGCAACCCATCGACATGAAGAAGGTCCCGATCGGCAACCTGAATTCCGGCATGCTCGAGAAGGGCAGCGCCATCTGGGACTTCGGCAAGGGCTCGACCTGGCTGCCGCATCTCTGGGGCACGGAAGGCATCGCCTGGCGCACCGACAAGTGGCAGCCCAAGGGCGAGTTCCCGAGCTACGGCGACATCTGGGCCGACGAGAACGCCGGCAAGACCATGGGCCGGGCGCACTCCATGCTGCTCTGCGCCGGCCTCTACCTCGAGCGCATCGGCGAGATGGCGCCGGGCTCGATCTGGTCGGCCTACGAGAGCGAGGAGAAGATGCGCCCGGTCTGGGAGAAGCTGACGGACTGGGCGATTCGGCGCAAGAAGAACATCAAGATCATCTGGAACGATGCCGACACCCAGAAGAACGGCCTGATGAACGAGGGCGTCATCGTCGCCCAAACCTGGGACGGCCCGCCGCTGGCGCTCAAGACCGCGGGCGAGCCCGTCATGTACCGGGCACCCATCGAAGGCGCCATGGCCTGGGTCGACGGCATGTCGATTCCGGTCGGGGCCGAGAACGTCGAGCAGGCCTATGCCCTCATCGCGCATGCGCTCGACCCGCAGGTGGCCGGCAAGGCGATCGACACGCACGGCTACAACTCGCCCGTGATCGGTGCCGAGAAGTACGCCAACGCGACCTACGCCAAGAACTTCGCCGACGCCTATCCGGGCGATGCCTTGAAGAAGCTCAACCCCTGGCCGGCCGAGGCGCCCTGGTACGCGGACATCCGCGCGCAGTACGTCAACAAGTTCCTGAGCGCCTGAAGCCGGGAAGGCCCTCCGAGCCGGGCGGCTCCGGGGGCCTTCCCGACGATCGGGGCAGCGTCGTTCCGCGGGACGACAGAGGCGACGGGAAACGCTCGATGGTCGCTGGCTTCGGTGTCGAGCTCGAGAACGTCTGGGTCCAGTTCGACAGCTTCGTCGCCGTCAGGAACGCCAACGTCAGGATCGAGCCCGGCGAGTTCTTCAGCTTCCTCGGCCCCTCGGGCTGCGGCAAGACCACGATCCTGCGCACGATCTCGGGCTTCCTCGAGCCTTCGCGCGGGGTGGTGCGGATCGGTGGCCGCGACATGGCCGGCATCGGCCCCAACCGCCGCCCGACGGCGCTGATCTTCCAGAACCTCGCCCTCTTCCCGCTCATGCGGGTGTGGGAGAACATCGCCTTCGCCCTCGAGGTGAGAGGGGCCGGCGTCGCCGAGCGGCGCCGGCGCGCGGAGCAGCTCCTGGAGCTGATCGCCCTTCCCGGGCAGGGCGACAAGCTCGTTCACGAGCTCTCGGGCGGCCAGAAGCAGCGGGTCGCGATCGCCCGCGCCTTGTGCGCCGAACCGCAGGTGCTGCTGCTCGACGAGCCGCTTTCGGCGCTCGACCTGAAGCTGCGTCAGCACATGCGCACCGAGCTGCGCGCGATCCAGAGGCAGGTCGGCCTCACCTTCGTTTACATCACCCACGACCAGGGCGAAGCGCTCGCCATGTCCGACCACGTCGCGGTGATGCGCGAGGGCGTCATCGAGCAGATCGCCGACGGCCGCACGCTCTACGACGACCCGGCGACTACTTTTGTGGCGTCCTTCGTCGGCGAGAACAACGCTTTTCCCGGCCGGGTCACGGCCGAGGCCGACGGCATGGCGGTGATCGAGACCGCGGTAGGACATCTGCGGGCGCGCATCGCCACCGCCGCGCGCGGGCAGCTCGCTCCGGGCGATCGGGCCATGGTGTTCGTGCGCCCCGAAGCGCTGGCCGTCGCCGGTCCCGGCGTCCTCCCCGGCGAAGGCCGCATCGCCGGCCGCGTCACCGCCGAGGAGTTCGATGGGCCGAGCTATCACCTCTTCCTCGAAGGTCCCGGCGGAACGCCGATCAAGACCTCGCTCGTGAACCATGGCATCGGCCGCAGCAGCTCGATCGGTGCCACGCTCACGCTCGCCTTCGACCCGATGAAGGCCGTAGCGCTCCCGGCCGGCGAGCTCGCCCAGGAGGAGTGAGAAGGGTGAAGCCGCTCGCCTGGACGAGGCAGTTCGTGGAGCGCAACGGCTGGCCGCTCGCCGCCTACATCGTGCTCGCGGTGAGCTTCTGGGTGCTCGTCCTCATCGTCCTGCCGCAGCTCGTCATGGTCGACTTCTCGCTGCGCTTCGATCTGCCGCCGGCGAAGCAGGGCGGGCCCGAGGACGTCTGGACGCTCGCGAACTACCGCTACTTCCTGTTCGGCCCGCCCGGCGATCCTCTGGGCTGGAACTATGTCGACCTCGCGGTCTTCGCCCGCACGCTGATTGCGGCCGTGTTCGTCACCCTGTTCGACCTCGCGATCTGCTACCCGATCGCCTACTATCTCGCGCAAGCCGCGAGCGTCCGCGCGGCCAGGATGCTCGCGGTGGCGCTGGTGATTCCCTACTGGGTCAACGAGATCCTGCGCGCCTTCGCCTTTCGCATCATCTTCGGCACGGGTGGGCTCATCAATACCCTCCTGCTGACGATCGGGCTCGTCGACCAGCCGATCGACTTCATCCGCGCCAACGTGGCGCTCTATGCTGGCCTCAGTTACGCCTACGTGCTCTTGATGGTGTTCCCGATCTACAACGCGATCGAGAGCCTCGATCGCAACCAGATCGAGGCGGCGCGCGATCTCGGCGCTCCCTGGTGGCGCATCCACTGGCGGGTGGTGATCCCGTTCGCGAAGCCCGGCATCACCTCGGGCTGCACGATGGTGTTCATGCTGGCGGCGGGCGCGCTCGCCGCACCCCAGATCCTGGGCGGCCCCTCCTCCTTGTGGTTCACCCAGATCATCTACCGGACCTTCTTCGAGAGCGTGAACTGGCCGCGCGGGGCGGCCTATGCCGTCATCCTGCTCGTGGTCTGCACGCTCCTCGTCCTTCTCGTCATGCGGCTGTTCAAGGTCCGGCTCGGCGAGGTGGGCCGGTGAGCGCGCGACGGCGGGCAAACGGCCTCACCCGTCTGGCCGTCGGCGCCTATCTCGCCCTGTTCTTCACCTATCTCTTCGGGCCGCTCGTGATCATGTCGATCACGGCCTTCAACAGCTCCGCCTTCCCACGGCTCTATCCCTGGGAGTGCCTGACCTTCGAGTGGTTCGCGAAGCTCGTCGGCGACCAGCGCCTGATGACGGGGCTCCGGAACAGCCTCGTCATCGGTGCCGGCGTGGTGGTACTCTCGGTACTCCTGGGCCTCGCGGGCTCGCTGCTGCTGACCCAGATCTGGCCGCGCGCGCGCTCCGCCTACTACACGCTGGTCACCGCCCCCATTCTGATGCCCGGCGTCGTGATCGGCATCTCGACCGTGCTGTTCTGGGACCGGCTCGCGCACGCGATCGGTGCGAGCTACGGCAGTGCGCTTTACAACGGCATCTTCCTCACCATCCTCGGCCAGTCCTGCTTCATCGCCTCCTACTGCATGCTGGTGTTCGTGGCCCGGCTGCAGCGGTTCGACCTACAGCTTCTCGATGCGGCCCTCGATCTCGGCGCCACCAACGTGCAGGCCTTCCGCAAGATCCTCCTGCCGTTCCTGAAGCCCGCGATCTTCTCGGCCGCGGTGATCGCGTTCCTCGCGAGCTTCGAGAACTACAACACCTCGGTCTTCACCATCTCCCACTACAACACCTTCACGATCGAGGTGGCGCAAAAAGTGCGCCTGGGAATCGATCCTTCGATCAGCGCTCTTGCCGTCATCGTCATCGTGCTGACGCTGTTCGCCGCACTCGCGCGCGAGGCCTGGATGCGGCGTGCCGAGCAGCGGCGGGCAGAGGGGCCGGTTCCGGGCGGCATCGTCGGCGCCGTCGCCGGCAACCCGGCTGCGGTGCTCGCGACCTTCCTGCTGGTGGCGGTCGCCGGTGTCGCGGTCTTCGCCGCGCGGCACGATCCTTCTACCTGCAAGGCGGCAGCACTCGAGGAGCGGCTCGAGCGGCAGCGCCGGCTCGAGGAAGAGGCCAGGCAGAGGCGGCCGGCCGAGGTCGCGCCTGCCACTCCCGCAGCGCCGACGGGCCAGGTCCAGAATCCCGGCCGCGGCATGTTCGGGGACATCTTCACCGCACCGGGCAGCCCGCCGGCCTCGCCTGCGCCGCCACCGGCGCCGGAAACGAGAAACCCCGGCCAGGACGCCTTCGGCGACATCTTCACCGCCCCCGGAGCCCGGCCGCCGCCGCAGCAGCCCTGAGAGGCGGTTTCCACAATCACCCTTGGTCGAGGTTGCTTCAGGCGCAGCCCTTGACCGCCGCCGCGAGCGCGCTCTCCAGGTCCGCGATCAGGTCGTCCGCATCCTCCACCCCTACCGAGAGCCGCAGCAGGTTGGGCGGTGCTGGCGAGCCCGGACCCTCGATCGAGGCGCGATGCTCGAGCAGGCTCTCCACCCCGCCGAGCGAGGTCGCGCGTTTCCAGAGGCGGACGTTGGCGGCCGTCGCGAGCGCCGCCCGCTCGCCGCCCCGGACCAGGATCGAGAGCATTCCGCCGAAGCCGCCCTGCATCTGGCGCGCGGCCAGGGTATGGCCTTTATGGGTAGGCAGGCCGGGGTAGAGGACGCGCTCGATCCCGGGGTGGTGCTGGAGGCGGGCAGCGAGGTGCATGGCGTTGCCGCAGGAAGCGCGCACGCGCAGGTGGAGCGTGCGCAGGCCGCGGGTGAGAAGCCACGCCTCGAACGGGCCGAGGATGGCGCCCTGGTCGTGCCGGATCGTGCGGACGCGGGACCAGAGCTCCTCGTCGGCGCGCCTGGTGACCAGCGCGCCCGCGACCACGTCGCTGTGGCCGTTCAGGTACTTGGTCGCGGAGTGCATGACGAGGTCGGCGCCGAGCTCCAGCGGGCGGGTCAGGAGCGGCGTCGGCACGGTGTTGTCGACGGCGACGAGAGCACCCGCCGCGTGCGCGAGGTCGGCGAGGGCCGCGATGTCGCTCACCGCCCAGGTCGGGTTGGCGGGCGTCTCGAGCCAGAGGAGGCGCGTGCGGCCCGGGCGCAGGGCGGCGCGCACGGCCTCGGGCTCGGTCGTGTCGACCAGCTCCACCTCCAGTCCCCAGGCCGTGGCAGTCTCGAGCAGCCACTTGCGCAGGCCCCAATAGATCACGCGAGGGGCCACCACGTGGTCGCCGGGCCGCAGCGCCTGGAACACCGCCGTCGCCGCCGCCATGCCGGAGGAGAACAGCAGCGCCTCGGCCCCGCTCTCGAGCGCCGCGAGCACGGCCTCGGCCGGCGCGTAGGTCGGGTTGCGGTCGCGGGCGTAGTCGAAGCCGCGGCGGTACGCGTTGTCCGGGTCGCGCAGGAAGGTCGTGCTCGGCTGGAGAGGCGGGATGACGCCGCCGGTGGCCGGGTCGTCGGCGCCGGCGGCGTGGGCCAGCAGGGTTTCGGGCTTGAGCCCCGTCATGCTCGTTCTCCTGTGCGGCCTTGGTCAGGTCGGGATCAGCGCCGCCACGGCGCGGTCGGAAGCGCGGTCGCTCGCGGCGAGCCCGGCGGCCACGCCCGCGCGGTCCGCAGCACTCCGGTTCTGGCTCATCTTGCGCTTGCCCTCGATGCGCGTGATCGGCAGCCGCAGGCCGACGATCCCCCGAAGTTGCGCACGGATGAAGGTCTCGGGCGCATCGGTGACGGCCCAGGGCTCGGCGCGGGGCTGCTCGTGCAGGTCGGTCAGTCGCGTGACGAGCTCGAGCAGGCGGTCCGGGTCCTCGAAGAACTCGGCCGGGCCGTAGGCGTGGACGGCGACGTAGTTCCAGGTCGGCACGACCTTCTGGTGCTCCCGTTTCGATGGATACCAGGAGGGGCTGACATAGGCATCCGGCCCCATGAAGAGCGCCATGGCGTCGCCCGTCGGCGGCAGCTTCCATTGCGGGTTCGCGCGGGCCAGATGGCCGTAGAGCGTACCGTAGGGGCCTTCCTCCGGTACCAGGAGGAGCGGCAGGGGGGTCGCGATCAATCCCCCGGCGGTGGCGGTGATGAGGTTCGCGAGGCGCGCTTCCCGCATCGTCCCGTGCAGGGCGGCGAGGTCGTCCTCACGAAAGGCGGGCGGAACATACATCGGCGTGGCTCCTGGATCGACCTGAACCATGCCCCGGAACCGATCCACGAAAAACAGCCAGTTTCCGTCGAAAGGACTGGGCCGGTTCGCCGTCATGGCGCCGGATGCCCGGGCGCCGGCACGGACACCCGAAGGATCCCCGAGGCGAGCAAAGGCCGGATCGTCTCGGGTCGGCTCCGGTGCCCGGTGACACCGGCGATCACCGCCGGTCGGGCCACGGGCTTGGCGCGTGTTGGAACGAGGTCCAAGCGCTTGACGAAGCTCGGCTCCTCCCATGCCGCTGGCCAGCGGAAGGTCTTCTTCAAGATCTTAGGTCGAGGTTCGCGGCACCTTCTAGGCCGTGGCGGCCGGCGAGCAGCCTTTCGAGGACGTTGCCGAGCTGGTCCGGCGTCACTGGCTTGTAGGCGATGGCGATGTCGTGCCTCATGGCATCCCGCGCGCACTCGGGGCCGGTCTCGCCCGTCACCAGAATGCCCGGGATCTTGGCGCCGAAGCGCTCGCGGATTTTGACGATCGCCTCGGTGCCGACGCGGTGCTCGCGCAGGCGATAGTCGGCCAGCACCACGTCGGGCCGCTGCCCCTTGGCCTCGAGGTTCGCGAGCGCCTGCTCGGTCGAGCCGGCCGCCAGGACCTCGTACCCCCAGTCCTCGAGCATCGTCTCGAGACCCAGGAGCACGATGGCATCGTCGTCCACGAGCACGGCGAGCCGCCCGGCACCCTGCCCTGGTCCTGCCGCTGGCGGCTTCGGCACAGCACCCGCGGCCTTGCCCAGCGGCACCTCGAGGCTGAAGACCGAGCCCTCGCCTTTGACCGAGCGGACGTCCACCTTGTGGCCGAGCAGGGTCGACAGGCGCTGGACGATGGCGAGCCCGAGCCCGAGCCCCTGGTTGCGGTCGCGCTCCGGGTTGCCGACCTGGTAGAACTCCTCCCAGATGTGCCGGAGGTGTTCCGCGGAGATGCCGATGCCGGTGTCGTGGACCTCGACCCGCAGATGCTCGCCGGCTCTGGTGCAGACGACCTTGATCCGACCCCGCTCCGTGTAGCGCACGGCGTTCTCGAGCAGGTTGCGCAGCATGCGGCCGAGCAGCGTCGGATCGCTGCGGACATAGGCGTCGCAGGGCTCGATCTCGAACGCGAGGCCCTTGGCCGCCGCCACCTGCGCATAGGCGTCCCCCACCTGATCGAGGACCTGCCGGATCGGGAAGTCCTCGATCACGGGCTCGATCAGCCCGGCATCGAGCCGCGACACGTCGAGCAGGCTGTCGAGCAGGCCCTTGAGCGCATCGAGGCCGCGCCGGAGATGGAGCAGCCGCTCGCGGCCGCGCTGATCCACGATGTAGCGCTCGAGCGATTCCGCGAACAGGAACAGGGACTGCATCGGCTGACGCAGATCGTGGCTCGCGGCGGCCAGGAACTTGCTCTTGGCGAGGTTGGCCCGCTCGGCCTCGGCCCGCGCCTCCTCGGCCTCGGCCTTGGCGTGCTCGGCATCGTCACGGGCCGCGCGCAAGGTCTCCTCGTAGAGCTTCTGGTCGTGGATGTCGGTCATCGAGCCGAACCATTTCACGATCCGGCCTTTGGTGTCGTGCAGCGGCAGCGCCCGCGCGAGGTGCCAGCGATAGCTGCCGTCTCGGCGACGGAGACGGAACTCGACGTCCAGGGCTCGCCCTGCCGCACGCGCTTCCTCCCACTCGGCCAAGGCTTCCGGCACATCGTCGGGATGCACGAAGGCGCTCCAGCTCCAGCCCGTCCCTGCCTCGGCGCCATCGGCGCCGATGTAATCGGTCCAGCGGCTGTTGAGATAATCCACGTTCCCGTCCGGCTCTGCCGTCCAGACGATCTGCGGGATGCTCTCGGCCATGAAGCGGTAGCGGCGCTCGCTCTCCGCCAGCGCCTCCCTGGCCTGCCGGCGCTCGGTGACGTCCTGGAAGTAGACCGCCACCCCGCCTTCTTCCGAAGGGAAGGCGCGGACGGCATACCAGGCCCGGAGCGGTGCGTAGAACGCCTCGAACTCGACGGGGGTTCGTTCGGCCGCTACTTTGTGGAGCTGCTCCCAGAAGGCCGTAGCCTCGGCTTCCAGAAACACGTTCCAAAGACTCCGGCCGGTGACGTCCTGGCCGCCAGCGATCAGATCGCGCGCCCGGTGATTGATGAAGGTGATGCACCACGTGCGATCGACCTCGTACACGCAGTCCGTGGTGCTCTCGAGAATGGCCACGGTGCGCTGCTCGGCCGCACGCGCCGCCTCGAGCTGCAGCGCACGCTGTTCCGCCGCCTGCTGCCGTCGATAGGCGCGGGTCAAGGACCAGCCGAAGGTCACCGCGAGCGTCAGCGCCAGCAGGCCGCCGCCGATCACCGCGGCCATGTTCCGCCAGAGCGGCTTCTGGATCAGAGCCGCCGGCGCAGCGACCAGAACCGTCCAGCCGGTCGTGGCCGAGCTCGCCACCGCGGTGTAGACGTCCTCGCCCGTCAGCGCGTGCGCGAAGAAGAAGTTCTCGTTCCTGCCCAGGCCTTCCGCCACCGACGGATCGGGGCGCGCGCCGAGGGCCGGGTCCATGGGATCGTCGGAGAGCGTGCGGGCGACGAGCCGTCCGTCCGCGTCGATCACGACGATCTGCCAGCCCGGGATCACGCCCTGATCGCGGAGCGCCCGGTTCACCGTCCAGGCGCGGACATAAGCGGTGAGCACGCGCTCCACGCCTTGGCTGCCCAGCAGCGGCACGCTTACCGCCACCACCGGCTCGCTGCGGCGTTCCGGGTCGACGAGAATGCCGCTCACCTGCGGCTCGCCGTAGGTGAACACCGTCTGCGTGTCGACGGCGCCCTCGTCCGGCAGCCGGTAGTCCTCCCGGGCGATCCGGGTCGGGCCATCGGGCCCGGCGAGCTCCAGCGCCATCCAGTCGGGCTGCAGGGCGAGGAGGCGCTGTGCCTGACCCGCGAACGCCTCCTGATCGCCGGCAGCGAGCGGATCCGACGTGGTGAGCGCCTCGAGCGCGATCCGAATCGTATCGATACGGGCCTCGACGGCTCGCTGGGCCGCCCCCGTCGCCTGCTCGATCACGCCCGCGAAAGACCGCGCCTGCTCCTTCTCGAACAGGACCACCATGGCAGCCGCGAAGATCACCAGTGGCAGCGCGGTCGCCAGGATGAGAGAGAACAGTCGGAAGCGCATCAGGATGTGCTAACAGTGCGCCGCGAGGCGTTGGTCGCTTTGCTCGATGGCTGATGACACGCTCAGCGCTCGATTGGGACAGGCGGACACGTATTCAAGTATTGGAGTGCGGGCATGGGTGACCACCAACGGTTATGGGGAGCGCGTGGCACCTTGTGGGTGGCCATCGTGCTCGGATTTTCCATCCTCACATGCCGCGCGGCTCCTGCCGAGACGACGTTACAGCGCATCCTGCGCACGGGTGAGGTGCGCATCGGCTATGCCGGCGAGGTGCCCTTCGGCTTTCGCACCCCGAACGGGCGTGTGACCGGCGAGGCGCCGGAGATCGCGCGCGTGATGTTCGCCCGCATGGGCGTGCCTTTCATCACCGCCGTGCAGACCGAGTTCCGTGCGTTGATCCGCGAGCTCAGGGCGGGCCGCTTCGACGTGATCGCGGCCGGGATGACGATCGTGCCGGAGCGCTGCCGTGAGATCGCCTTCTCCGAGCCGACCTATCGGACGAGCGTCGGCTTTCTCGTGCGAGCCGGCAATCCCAGAAGGGTGGACGGCTACGAGGACATCGCGCACAATCCTTCGTTGCGGCTGGGCGTGGTCGCGGGCACGATCGAGCTGGCCGACGCTCTGGCATCGGGGGTGGACGACGAGCAGCTCATGATCTTTCCCGATGCCCTGACCGCGGCCAGCGCCGTCAAGATCGGGCGGGTGGACGCCTACGCCGCCACCCTGCTGACGGTGCGGGCGCTCGCCGAGCGTGATCGAAGACGCCTTGCCCGCGCGCAGCCCGACCGCAGCCCGATCGACATCGGTTGGAACGGCCGCCGCTACTACGGCGGCTTCGGGTTCAGGAAGGAGGATGGCGATCTTCGGGATGCCTTCAACCGGCAGCTCGCGGCCTTCATCGGCACGCCCGAGCATCTGACGCTGATCGGCCGCTTCGGCTTCGGTCCCGAGAACCTGCCCGACAGGCGGACCGCCGATCTGTGCCAGCCTTGAGCGCCTGTGGCCCGGCATGTCTGCTGCGGATCGCGCGGCCGCCCGCGGCGATGGGACCGGACAGCCGCTCGAGCCCGTCGTCGAGCGGCGATCGCATCGCTCCTCAGGGCCTGGCCTCGAACCAGGTCGAGCCGTCCCAGACGAGCAGCGTGCCCTTGCGCTCGTCGAAGCCGACCTGCCAGTCCTTGCCTTCATAAGCCCGGCTCAGGACGATCGGGTAGCCGTCGCCCTTGCGCCAGCGGCCCTCGATCACTCCGCCGGGCGTGGCCCAGGCATAGCTGCCGTTGTCGTAGATGTTGAGCCGGTGGAGGATGCCCGTGCCGGGCGAGACGACGAGCTTGTCGTAGGTCTGCGCGGGCTGCGAGACGACATAGGCGGTGCCGGGGACGTAGAGGTTCCAGGTGCGGAAGAAGAAGGCGGCATCGACGGTGGCCCGGTCCCGGTCGACAGCCTGCCGCGACGGTGCGCGGCTCTGGTCGGGCTCGATCGTCTGCGCTTGGTAAGGCTCGATCGTCTGGGCCTGAAAGGGCTCGATCTCGTCCGCCGGGGCGACATGCGGCAGGCCCGTGGCGAGGAAGCCGGCGAGCCAGGCAGCCGGCAGCGCTGCATGTTTCCGCATCGGCGCATGGGCGAAGGTCGGCTTCATCGGAAGTTGCTCATGATGGATGGCGATGCGCTCCGAGCATGCGGCAGCCGGCGAGGGGCGTCAACCGGCCGTGACGTCGTGGCGCGCCGGGCGAGCCGCACCGTCTTGTCGCTGGCCCGATCGCGCGCCATCCTGTTGTCTCGAAGGAGGCAGGTCGATGGGCCTCTCGGCGGAGCAGATCGCACGGTACCGGCAGGACGGATTCCTCGTGATCGAGGGCTTCGTGCCCGAGGCGGCGTGCGATCGCCTGCGCAGCCGGATGGCGGAGCTGCTGGTCGGGTTCGATCCCAGAGGCGTGCGAACGGTGTTCTCGACCGAGGACCAGCGCCATGCCCAGGAAGACTGGTTCCTCGATTCCGGCGACAAGATCCGGTTCTTCCTCGAGCCCGGCGCGCTCGATGCCGCAGGCGAACTGCGGCGGCCTCTGCCGCTTTCCGTCAACAAGGTCGGCCATGCGCTGCACGACCTCGATCCTTTGTTCGACGCGTTCTCGCGCCAGCCCGTGATCGAGGCGGTGGCGCGCGCCGTCGGGCTCGAGGAGCCGCTCCTCCTGCAGTCGATGTACATTTTCAAGCAACCCCGGATCGGCGGCGAGGTGGCTTGTCATCAGGACAGCACCTTCCTCCACACCGAGCCCCTGAGCTGCACCGGCTTCTGGTTCGCGCTCGAGGACGCCACCGAGGAGAACGGCTGCCTGTGGGCCGAGCCGGGCGGGCATCGCCGGCCGCTGCGTCAGCGCTTCGTGCGTACCGGCCGAACGACCTGGATGGAGATCTTGGACCCGGCACCCCTGCCGACCGCAGGGCTGGTACCCCTGCCGGCGCCCAAAGGCTCGCTCGTGCTGCTGCACGGCTCGCTGCCGCACCGCAGCGGGCCGAACCTGTCCGACCGCTCCCGCCATGCTTACGCGCTGCATCTGATCGACGGGACGTGCCGCTACAGCGAGAGCAACTGGCTGCGGCGCGCGCCGACGATGCCGCTGCGCGGCTTCCCCCGTCCGGCGGATCATTGAGATGTGCTGCCGATTGGGGCAGCATGAAGAATGGGGAAGAAAAACGGAATCGACGGGCGAAACGGACATGGCCGAAGGTCAGGAAAGGCGCGGGCAGGCGCGGAACGTGCTGGGCGAGCCCTTGGCCGAGTGCTGCACATCGCCCATGACCGGCTTCTATCGCACCGGCTGCTGCGAGACCGGTCCGGAGGATATCGGTGCGCACGTGATCTGTGCGCAGGTGACCGAGGAGTTCCTGCTGTTCTCGGCGGCGCGCGGCAACGATCTCGTGACCCCCGCACCGGAGCTCGGCTTTCCCGGTCTGAAGCCGGGCGACCGGTGGTGCGTCACCGCCGCGCGCTGGCAGGAAGCCCTGGACGCCGGGGTGGCGCCGCCGGTGGTGCTGGCGGCGACCCACGAGCGGGCGCTCGAGTTCGTGAGTCTCGAGGATCTGAAGCGCCTGGCGCTCGATCTGGTCTGAGCCCGTCCGTCGTCGAACGTGCGTGCAGGACGGCCGGCCTTTCCTGTATGAGGCAGACGAGACAAGCGAGGGGGGAGGTGCCCATGCCCATAGGCTGGCTCAAGACCAGGTTCGGCAGCTTCAAGGCGCGCGTGCTCGCCGAGCTGGCCGACGAGCTCGAGACGGAGATGAGCGAGGACCTCGTCGAGGCGCTGGCGGCGGCATCGGCGATGATCGCGTTCGCGGACGGGGTGCCCAGCCCCGACGAGCGCGAGGAGCTCCTCTCCGTGTTCGAGGAGGAGGATCGCCTCACCGACGTCGATCTCGACGATCTGTTCGATGCGTTCGACGACTATGCCGAGCGGTTCGAGGAGGACAGGGCTGCCGCCGAGAGCGAGGTGCTGACGGTGGTGAGCGTGTTCGACGACCAGCCCGAGCTCGGCCGGCTGATCCTGCGCGGTGCCCTGGCCGTGGCGAGCAGCGACGGGACGCTGAGCCCGGCCGAGGAGAAGGCGCTCGGCCGCCTGTGCGACGTGCTCGGCCTCGAGGTCGACGAGCTCAAGAAGCCCGTGCAGCGGCGGCACGACGAGCCCGACGACACGGAGCACGACGAGGATTAGGCTGCCCGTATGGCATCGGAGCCTCGGCTCCGTCCCGATCTCCGGCTTCCCCCGATCGGCGCGTCGCCATTCTGTCTGCGGCGTGCGCCTCGACAGTATCTCCTTGCCTCGTTAAATAGCTGGTCACCATCGGCCTGGGTTCCGCCATGGGCCGGGGAACGTCTCAGGGGTCGAGATGGCCCGAGAAGCCATTGGCGGCGCATGTCCCGGGTGCGGCGCCTCGTATTCACCAGACGCTCGTTTCTGCAGCGCCTGTGGTGCTGCCCTGTCGTCGCATTCCGGCGCCATGGCGCCGTTCCTGGCAGAAAGGCCGGCTCCCTACCGCCCGGAGAACTGGCGCAAGGGCGAGCGCAAGCTCGTCACCGTGCTGTTCGCCGACATCCGCGGCTCGCTGCAGCTCATCCAGGCGCTGGACGTCGAGCAGGCGCAGCACCTCCTGGACGAGGTGACCACACGCCTCGCCGCGGCCGTGCACCGCTACGGCGGCACCGTCTGTCAGGTCCTCGGCGATGGCATCATGGCGCTGTTCGGAGCACCCTGCGCGCTCGAGGATCACGCCGACCGCGCCTGCCTCGCCGCCCTCGACATGGTCGAGGACATCCATGAGCTCCGGGTCGACGGCATCGACGCCGGCGCGGTCGCGCTCAGGATCGGCATCTGCTCGGACGAGGTCGTCGTCCGGGCCATCGTGAGCGATCTCGTTTCACACTACAGCGCTGTCGGCACCGCAGTGCACGTCGCGAGCCGGTTGCAGCAGATGGCGACACCCGGCATCCCGCGCCTGGCGGCCAAGACGCGGCGCATGCTGGTCCGGGGCTTCGAGCTCGAGAGTCTCGGGCCGCGGCCCGTGGCCGGGCTCGCCGAGCCGCTCGAGCTGTTCGATCTGATCGGGCCCGAGCCGCCCGGCGAGCCCGGCGGGAGTCTGCGGAACCGGAGCGAGGCGACGCCGCTCGTCGGCCGCACCCGCGAGATGGCCGTCCTTCTGGCCGAGGCCGAGCGCGCCTTGAATCGGCGCGGTCGGCTCGTCTTCGTCCAGGGCGAGCCGGGCATGGGCAAGTCGCGCCTTGCCCGCGAGCTTCTGGCGCAGGAGCCCCTGCGTGGCTGGCGCCGCGGCGTTGCCGCTCCGGCTCTGGGCCTGCCCGCACCCTGGCAGCTTCTGGCCCGGCTTCTGGGCTCGCTCTTGGGGGTGAGTGCCGGCCGTGACGCCGATGCGACCTGTCGGGCGCTCACGGAGAGCCTGACCCGGCTCGACGAGAGTCTGAAGGCGCTGGCCGTCCCGCTCACCGCCTGCTTCGGGCTCGCCCCGGATGCCGCCTCGTGGAGCGAGCTCGATCCACGCCAGCGGCGCGAGCGCATCCGGCAGAGCCTGCTCACGCTGCTGCGGCGACTTTCGATCGAGAACCCGGTCGTCCTCGTGGCCGAGGACCTGCACGAGGCCGATCACGAGACCCTGGCCTTCCTGGAGCTCCTGGCCCAGGAGATCGGCTCGATGCGGCTTCTGGTCGTCGCCACGGCTCGCCCGCCTTTGACGCCGGCCTGGCTCGGGAAGCCGGATGTTCTCACGCTCCGCCTCGAGCCGCTTTCGACCGCGAGCGCCGCGGGGCTTCTCGAGGCCCTGCTCGGTGCCGCTGCGGTCGGGGCGCCGCTGCGGGCGGAGCTGATCCGCCGCGCGGGCGGCAATCCGTTCTTCCTCGAGGAGCTGGCGCGCGCCGTGGCCGCCAGCCCCGGAGACGATGGCAGCCGTCAGGGGCTCGATGTCGCCGCCCTGCCGGGTTCCGTGCAGGTGGTCCTCAACGCCCGTATCGATCGCCTGCCCTGGGGCCAGCGCATCTTGCTCCGAGCGGCTTCGGTCCTGGGCGAGCTGATCGATCTCGACCTCTTGCGCGAGCTCGATCCCGAAGCCGGGGACGAGCTCGTGCCCTGGCTCGAGGCGCTGTGCGCCGCGGGCTTTCTCGCCTTCGATCCCGGGGCCGGCTGCTACCGCTTCCGGCATACCCTCACCCGCGAGGCGGCTTACAGCGGCCTCCTGCGTCGGCAGCGGATCGAGCTGCATCGCCGTGTCGTGCGCAAGCTCGAGGAGGAGGACGAGCGCGCGCGCGATGCCGGAGCCCTGGCCCGGATCGCCTACCACGCGTTCTTCGCCGAGCTTTGGGAGCGAGCATTCGATGCCTATCGCGACCTCGCCGAACGGGCCCTGGCGCGTTCGGCCGTGGCGGACGCGCTCTTCGCCTGCGGCCGGGCCGACATGGCGCTGCGGCAGCTCGATCCCACCGGTCCGTCGAGCCGCCTGGTCGACCTGCGGCTCCTTCAGGCGGAGGCGCACTTCGCCGCTGGCGACCATGCCGCCGTGGCACCCCGGGTCGAGGAGGCGCGCATCGCCGCCGTGCGGCTGAACGACCAGCGGCGCGTGGTGCGCGCCCTCTCGATGAGCACGCTCGCTCATTGGGCGCGAGGCGATCTCGCCGCGAGTGTGACGATCGGGCGCGAGGCGCTCGCCACCGCGACGGTGCTGGGCGATTTCGAGCTTCGGGTCAACACGGCCTTCAGGCTCGCCACCTTCCTCATCGCGCGGGGCGAGTACGAGGCCAGTGTCGGGCCGCTCGAGTGGGTGATCGACGCCATCCCGGCCGACGGCGGCCACGAGCGCTTCGGTCTCACCATGGTGGCGGGCGTGGCCGCCCGCGCGGCGCTCGCCCGTGCCCTGGCCGAGCTCGACATGCCCGAACGGGTGCTGCTTCTGTCGGACGAGGCCATGGCGATGGCCGCCGCGATCGGTCACGGCTTCACGACGATCTTCGCCGCGCAGGAGATCGGCCTCGCCTTCCTGCGGCTGGACGATCCGGATCGCGCCGCGCTGGCACTCGAGCCCGGCTATGCGCTCTGCCGCGAGGCGCCGTCCCACATCCTGTTTCCGGCCACCGCCGCCGAGCTGGGTTATGCCAGGGTCCTCCAGGGCGAGCGGGGCACGGGCTTCCGGCTGCTCGAGGCCGCAGTCGCCGCCGACGAGCAGAACCGGCTCGATTCGCAGCGCGGTCAGCGAATCGGCTTTCTCGCCGCCGCCTGCCTGATCGGCGGCGATGCCGAGCGGGCCGAGCGTCTCGCCGAGCGGGCCCTGGCCCTGGCCCGCCGCCACGGCGAGCGTGGCGACGAAGGCTGGCTGCTGCTGCTGCGGGCGGCCGTCGCTCTCCACGGTGATGCCGCGGCGGCGGCCGCGGCATCCTATCTGAGCGAGGCGCGGGATCTCGCCGAGGAGCTCGGCATGCGCAGGCTCTTGTGCCGGTGCGACGCCGCCCGGAGCCGCCGCCATGACGGCGTCACGGCCGGCGGTCCGGCCGGGGGCGCCCCCCGTGATTTGTGGGAATTCTCACAGACGGGCACCGCGATCGCTGGAAGCGTGCTCGCGGGCGGACTTGCCGGTGCCGGCACGGCGGCTGGCCTCGTGCAGAAGGGCAGATCATCCTAGATGGCTTACGACGCTTGGCTGCGGAATCCCGGAAGCGATCCCGACCGGTGCTTCATCACCGACGACGTCGAGGAGGACGGGTTCTACATCGAAGACTTCGCCCGGCGCGACCGGGACGATCGCGAGCACCGGCTGAGCCGCATCGCGCGGGAGATCGATCGCGTCACGAGCCTCTACGGCTTTCCCCCGGTCTGGCGCGAGACCGAGGGCCGCGGCATCAAGGTGGCGGTGATCGACACCGGGATCGATCCCGACCACCCCGCCTTCATGCCGGCCGCGGACTGCCCGATGGCGCCGCCGCGCAACGAGGGTGACGAGCCTTACGGACCCGCGATCGTGCTGATGCGCGCGTTCAGGGAAGGCCGGCTGGTCGGCGAGGGCTCGGACGCCGTCCGCGACCGCAACGGCCACGGCACGCACTGCGCCGGCATCGTCGCCGCCCGCCCCTTGCGCGACGTCCCGTTCGGCGGCATCGCGCCCCGCGCCCAGCTCCTGATCTACAAGGTCGCCGAGGACGACGGCTCGGCGCGGATGAGCGACGTGGCGCTCGCGATCAACGATGCCGTGGACGAGGGGGCCGACATCGTCTCGCTCTCGCTCCAGGGCGAGCGGCCGTCGGACGCGCTCTTCGCCGCCGTGCACCGGCTCCTGTTCCATCGCCGTATGATCGTCTGCGCCGCCGGCAACGGCGGCCAGCTCCGTCCGTTCAACATCGGCTATCCGGCGCGCATGGGCGGTGTGATCACCGTGGGGGCGACGACCCGGATGGGCAACCCGGCCGACTTCTCCTCGAGCGGCGGCGAGATCGACTTCTGCGGCCCCGGCGAGCGGGTCTGGTCCACCTGGATCGACCGCAGTTACCGCAACCTGAGCGGCACCTCGATGGCCGCACCCTGGGTCGCCGGCATCTCGGCCCTGATCCTCGCCAAGCATCGCGCCTTCAAGGCGGGGCCGGACACCGGCAACGAGACGCCGGTGCGCAACAACGAGGATCTGCGCGACCACCTCCTGCGGATGGCGGCGCATCCCAGCACCCACGACTGCCGGACGGGCTACGGCACGCTCTACCCGGCGATCTACTTCTGCGCCGGCCCTGCCGGCAGGGTCGGCTGACCCGGCGATGCGAGGGAGGAAGACGGCATGGCGAAGCTCAAGGGCGTGCTCCTGCACGGCGCCGACGGAGCGCTCTATCTGATCGAAGGCGGCCTGCGCGCTTGCCGCATCGATCCCGACGATCCGGCACGGCGCGACGACCCGGCCTACCGGGCGATGATCGAGCGCGTGCGGGAACGGCTCGCCGACGAGGCGCAACTCGGCGAGCTCGAGGCGAAGCTGCCGCCGCCGCCGGGCGACGATCCGAACCTGCGCTCGCGCATCCTGCAGGCACTCAACGTCGAGATCGACCGCAGCGACGAGGGCGACATCCTGACGATCGAGAGCACCGGCACCTTCCGCGGCTTCTGATCCCGGCACGACCCCGAGAAGGCCGGCCGCTGGCTGGGAGGCGTTCCTTGCGCGAGAGTTCCGGCAGCCCGAAGCGGTACTGGCTCGGTACGCACCGGATCGTCGATCCGGAGGCGACGGTCGAGCGGGTGCGCGGCCTCCTGCCCGCCTTCGGTATCACGCGCATCGCCGACGTCACCGGCCTCGACCGGATCGGCATCCCCGTCGCGATCGTGGTCCGGCCCAACGGCCGGGCACTCGCCGTCGCCCAGGGCAAGGGCGTCACCCGCCCGGCCGCCCAAGCCTCGGGCCTCATGGAATCGATCGAGGCCTGGCACGCCGAGCAGCTCGTCCTGCCGACCCTGTTCAACAGCATCGAGGAGCTGCGCTACACGCACCCCCTGATCGATCTCGCCCGCCTGCCGCGGCGGCGGGGCAGCCGGATCGACCCCCACCAGCGCCTGCTCTGGGTCGAGGGGCGCGACCTTCTCGCCGAGGGCGGAGCCGCCTTGTGGCTGCCGCGCGATCTCGTCAGCACCGACTACACCCTGCCGCCGCCGCCCGGCGCCGGCTGCTTCTGCGCCAGCAGCAACGGCCTCGCCTCGGGCAACGACCGCGCCGAGGCGCTGGTGCAGGCCTTGTGCGAGGTGATCGAGCGCGACGCCATGGCGCTCTGGCGTGCCGCCCCGGCGGAGCGCCGCGCCGCCACCCGCATCGATGCGGGCGAGGTGGACGACCCCGTCTGCCGCGACCTTCTGGCTGCGCTCGAGGCCGCCGACATCGCCGTCGGCATCTGGGACGTCACGAGCGACACCGGCGTCGCCGCGTTCCACGTCGAGCTGGCCGAGAGCGGCAGCCGGCTGCCGCTGTTCTCGCCCATCGTGGCTTCCGGCAGCGGCTGCCATCCCGCCCGTGGCGTGGCACTGGCGCGAGCGCTCACCGAGGCGGCCCAGTCGCGCCTCACCGGCATCGCCGGCAGCCGCGACGACATCGATCCGCGCATCTACCAGCCGGACGGATGGCAGCACGCCGCCTGGCTCGATGCCGTGAGCACGGCCGAGCCGCAGCGTCCGTTCGCGGCGGTGCCCGATGCCGTCCACCCCACTGCCGAGGCGGACCTCGCCTTCCTGCTCGCCCGCCTGCGCGCCATCGGCATCCGCCAGGCCGCTGCCGTCGATCTCAGCCGCGAGGAGCTGTTCGGCCTGCCGGTCGTGCGTGTCGTGGTGCCGGGCCTCGAGACCGACCCGCGCCATCCGTTCTACGTGCCGGGGCCGCGCGCCCGCGCCGCCGCTGCGGGAGGCCGCGCGTGATCCCGGTCGTTTTTCTGGGCCCGAGCCTCGCCCGCGCCGATGCCGAGGCGGTGCTGCCCGCGGACTACCGCCCGCCCGTGCGCCAGGGCGACGTGTATCGCGCCGTGCGCGACGGCGCCCGGCTGATCGGCATCGTCGACGGCTGTTTCCACGACGTGCCTTCGGTCTGGCACAAGGAGATCCTGTTCGCGCTCCACGAGGGTGCCGCGGTCATGGGTGCGGCCAGCATGGGCGCCTTGCGGGCGGCCGAGCTCCACGCCTTCGGCATGGAGGGCGTGGGCGCCGTCTTCGAGGCCTTCCGCGACGGCAGGCTCACCGACGACGACGAGGTCGCGGTCCAGCACGGGCCGGCCGAGCTGGGCTATCCGGCCCTGAGCGAGGCCCTCGTCAACATCCGGGCGACGCTCGCCGCCGCCGAGCGGGCCGGCGTGATCGACGGAGCGCTGCGGGCGGAGCTCGAGAGCCTGGGCAAGGCGCTGTTCTACCCCGAGCGGAGCTGGGGCGCGCTCCTCGCCGGCGCCCGCGCCCGTGCGCTCCCGGCGGAACCCTTGTCGACCCTCGAAGCCTGGCTGCCGGCGAACCGGGTCAACCAGAAGCGCAGCGATGCCCTGGCCCTGCTCGAGGCTCTGCGCCACCGCACTGCGCAGCCGGCGCGCCCCGCCCCGCGCTTTCGCTTCGAGCCGACCGAGATCTGGCAGCGCTTCGTCGAGCAGCAGAACCGGCCGGGCTGATCGGCGACGCGTGGGACCTTCGGCGAGCGAGCGGTGTTGTTCGCTCGTTTTGGGCATCTTCGACGGAAGGGCAGCATCATGGCAGGCAAGCGGGTTCTGATCGTCACCACCTCGCACGACCGGATGGGCGCCACGGGTCATCCGACCGGTGTATGGCTCGAGGAGCTGGCGGTTCCTTACTACGCGCTCCTGGATGGCGGGGTCGAGGTCGTGCTCGCCTCGGTGCGCGGCGGCAAGGTCCCGTTCGATCCGCGCAGCCTCCCGGCCGAGGCCGGGAAGGGGTCGGGCGAGGAGCCCGCCTCCGGGCAGGAGGTGCCGCCCGCCGTGCGCCGCTTCCTCGCCGACGAGCGTGCCATGACGGCAGCGGCGGGTACGCCCGCGATCGACACGATCGACGGTGCCGGCTTCGATGCCGTCTTCCTTCCCGGCGGGCACGGCACGATGTGGGACCTGCCCGAGAGCGAGGCCCTCGCCCGGCTGGTCGGCAGCCTTTTCGATCAGGGCAGGATCGTGGCGGCGGTCTGCCACGGGCCGGCGGGGCTGGTCTCGGCCAGGCGGCGCGACGGTCGGCCCATCGTCGAAGGCAGGCGCGTCAACGGCTTCACCAACAGCGAGGAGCAGGCCGTGGGCTTGGCCGCGGTCGTGCCGTTCCTGCTCGAGGACCGGCTGAAGGCGCTGGGCGGGCGCTTCGAGCGCGGGCCGGACTGGCAGCCCTACGCCGTCCGCGACGGCAACCTGATCACCGGCCAGAATCCGCAATCCTCCGCCCTCGTGGCGCAGCACGTGCTGACGGCGGTGGCGAGCGGCCCGCTTCCGGGCGGCGGCTGAGAGCGCCTCAGTCGCGGAACGCTTCGTCCACCGGCACGCGCCAGCCCTGCACGAGCCGGTTGGTCTCGTTGGCCATGCCGACGACGGCGATCAGCTCCCCCAGCATGCCGTCGCTCATGCCCTTCTTGCGTGCCGCCGCCGTGTGGCTCGCGATGCAGTACTCGCAGCCGTTGGTGATGCTGACGGCGATGTAGATCAGCTCCTTCGTCAGCGCGTCGAGCTCGCCCGGCCGCATCACCTCCTTGATGGAATCCCAGGTGCGCCGCAGGCTCTCCGGGTGATGCGCGAGATATTTCCAGAAATTGTTGACGTCGGGTACGCCGCGCGCGGCCTTGATCTCGTCGAACACCGCGCGCACCTCGGGCGAGGCGTCCGCGTACTCGATCGGCTTGACCATTCTTCTCTCCGGCGGTTGGGCTTCAGACGGGGTGCATGCGCGAGAGCTTGTCGGCGAGCCGGGTCGGCTCCGGCAGGCGCCAGCGCGTCGTGGTCGCGAGCACGAGCTCGACCGCCCGCTCGAGCCCGATCCGGTGTCCGACCGAGACGTAGAGCGGGCTGACGCCGTCGCGGGTGCGCACGACCGCGCCGATGATCTCGCCCTTGTGGGTCAAGGGCACGCGGCTGCCCTTCGTGCAGGCGGGCTCGTCGTGCTGCCCGATCAGGCGCGACTTCGCCACCCCGATCGTCGGCACGTCCAGCAGCACGCCGAGATGGGCGGCGATGCCGAGCCGGCGCGGATGGGCGATGCCCTGGCCATCCACCATGACGAGGTCGGGTGCGCGGTCGAGCAGCGAGAGGGCCGCCAGCACGGCCGGGATCTCGCGGAAGGAGAGATAGCCCGGAACGTAGGGAAAGCCCGTCGGAACGGCGGCAAGGGCACTCTCGACGAGCTCGAGGCCGGACCCGTCGACCAGCGCCACCGCGGCCCAGGTGAGGCCGGTGCGCTCGGCGACGTGGACGTCCACGCCCGCGATCAGGCCGGGTGCTTCGGGACCACCGGTCGTGACCACCTCATCGCACAGCCGTTCCTGTAGCGCGCGTGCTTCGGCGATGGTCGTGGGCCAGCCGGGCGGCAGGTCCGTCCTCATGCCGGTCCCAGCACCCAGGCGCCGTAGCCCACGACCATCGCCCGCCCGCCGGCCGTGTCGCCGGAATTGCGCAGGTCGAGCCGCTGGATCCCGAGGCCCCGCTCGCGGGCGAGCCGAAGCAGGCCTGCGACCGCAAGCCAGCCGCAGGCATCGTCCGAGCCGAGCGCCTCGGCGTCGAGTGCTTCGATCCGGGCGGCGGTCGCGGCATCGAGTCGGGTCGCGGTGGCGTGGTCGTGGTAGTGCGAGAGATCGGAGCTGACCACGACGAGCGTGGCGTCGTCCCACAGCCGCTCCAGCACGGCCGCGACCTCGGCAGGCGTGGCATCGCCCACGACGAGCGGCACCAGGAGGAAGCCGTGCGGGAGAGTGCGCTGCAGGAACGGCAGCTCCACCTCGAGCGCGTGTTCGGGCGCATGCGGCCGGTCCGCCCCGACCACCGCCGGCAGGCCCGCCACGGCCGCCACCGCCTCGCGATCGACGGCGATCTCGCCCAAGGGCGTGCGAAAGGCGGTATGGTTCGGCACGGCGATGCCCCGGAACGGCACGTAATGCGCCGGACCGATCACCACGACCCGCCTCGGCGCCGCTCCCTGCCAGCAGCGGAACGCGCTGGCCGCGACCGGCCCGGAATAGACGTAGCCCGCATGGGGTGCGATCACGGCCGCAGCCGGAAAGCGCAGGCGAGGCGGGCTCGCAGCCGCCAGCAGGCGATCGACCGTCTCCGCGAGGACCACGGGCTCGACAGGATAGAAGCGGCCGGCCACCGCCGGCGGACGAATCGTCATGGCTCCGGCTACCTCGCGTGGGGTCGAAGGGCCATATGAAGGATAACCCGTCTTCCGGCCGTCCGACCATGACCGACCTCGACCACGAGCGCCATCCGGCACGCCACTGGCACGTGCTTCCCGACGGCCGCATCCAGTGCGACGTCTGCCCCAGGTTCTGCAAGCTTCACGATGGCCAACGGGGCTTGTGCTTCGTGCGGGCGCGCGACGGCGACCGGCTGGTGCTCACGACCTATGGCCGCTCCTCGGGCTTCTGCATCGACCCGATCGAGAAGAAGCCGCTGGCCCACTTCCTCCCCGGCACGCCCGTGCTCTCCTTCGGCACGGCCGGGTGCAATCTGACCTGCAAGTTCTGCCAGAACTGGGACATCTCGAAAGCGAGAGCCTTCGACCGCCTCATGGACCGGGCCGACCCGGAAGCCATCGCCGAGGCCGCTCTGCGCACGGGCTGCCGTTCCGTGGCCTACACCTACAACGACCCCGTGATCTTTCTGGAATATGCGGTCGATGTGGCCAGAGCCTGCCGGGCGCGCGGAATCAAGAACGTCGCCGTGACCGCGGGCTATGTCTGCGCCGAGGCGCGCAACGAGCTGTTCGAGCTCATGGACGCCGCCAACGTCGATCTCAAGGCATTCACCGAAGGCTTCTACCATCGCCTGTGCACGGCCTCGCTCGAGCCCGTGAAGGAGACGCTGGTCTGGCTGAAGCACGAGACGGGCGTGTGGCTCGAGCTCACGACCCTGCTCATCCCGGACGAGAACGACGGCGACGCCGAGATCGAGGATCTCAGCCGTTGGGTGAAGGAAGCGCTCGGCCCCGACGTGCCGCTCCACTTCACGGCCTTCCACCCCGACTGGAAGATGCTGGACAAGGCACCCACGTCCAAGACGACGCTGCAACGGGCGCGAGCGATCGCCCGCCGGCAGGGCCTGCGCTACGTCTATACCGGCAACATCCGCGACCCCGAAGGGCAGAGCACGCGCTGCCATGGCTGCGGCACCCTTCTGATCGGGCGCGACTGGCACGAGATCACCTCCTGGACGCTCGACGCGGCCGGCCGCTGCCGGGCGTGCGGCGAGGCTTGCGCCGGCGTGTTCGAGCCCCGGCCCGGCGACTGGGGCAGCCGGCGTCAGCCGGTGACGATCCAGCGTCACCGGGGGGCCACGGCGCGATCCGCCTCCTCGGCCAGCGCCGCCAGCGCCGGTGCCACGGCGACGGGATAGCGCCAGCCCGCCTCGAGCCGCCGCAGAGGCTCCGGCAGACGCGCCAACTGTTCCGTTGCCCGCGCTCGGGCTTCGGCGAGGCCGGGGAGCGTGCCCACGCGCTGCCCGCTGCGCAGGACGGGAACGAGAAGCGGCTCGCCGTCCTGCGGATCGCCCAGGATCGTGAGCACGTCGCCTGCCATGCGGCCGTTTCCGTCGTAGCGGCGGAACACCTGCTTTCTGCCCGGCCAGGTCGCCTTGCCGGTCGAGCGCTTGCGCTTTGGCGTGCCGGCGTACTCGGTGAGTTTGTAGGCGCAGTCGAGAGCGGCCCAGTCGGTCGAGGTGGTGAGGCTGGTGCCGATGCCGAAGCCGTCGATCGGGGCCGGAGCGAGCGCCGCGAGGCTCGTCTCGTCGAGGCCGCCGCTCGCGAAGATGCGGACCTCCTTCAGGCCTGCCGCGTCGAGCAGCCCGCGCACGAGCCGGGCCTGGGCCGCGAGATCGCCGCTGTCGAGGCGCACGCCGCGTAAATTTATCCCCTCGCCTGCCAGGACGGGCGCGATCTCGATCGCCGTGCGCACCGCCGCCTCGACGTCGTAGGTATCCAGCAGAAGCACCACCTGCGCCGGTCGGGCGCGGGCGAAGGCCAGAAACGCCTCGCGCTCGCTCTCGTGCGCCTGGACGAACGAGTGCGCCATGGTGCCGACTGCGGGTACGCCGAAGCGTGCCTCGGCGAGCACGGTGGCACTGCCGGAAAAACCCGCGAGATAGGCTGCACGCGCGGCAAGCAGCCCGGCCTCGGCCCCGTGCGCGCGCCTGAGGCCGAAATCGAGCAGGATCTTCTCGGGTGCGGTCAGCACCATGCGCGCCGCCTTGGACGCGATCAGAGTCTGGAAATGGAGGAGGTTGATGAGCCGGCTCTCGAGAAGCTGCGCCTGCGGCAAAGGAGCGGTGACGCGCAGGATCGGCTCGTCCGCGAAGAAGACCGTGCCTTCCGGCATGGCATCGAGATCGCCCTCGAACCGGAACCCGGCCAGTGCCTCGATCACCTGGTCGGAAAAGCGACCTGTCCCGCGCAGCCAGTCGAGCTCGGCCGCGGAGAAGCGGGCCTCTTCCAGGAACTCCACGACCTGCTCGAGGCCGGCAGCGAGAAGGAAGCCGCGGCACGGCGGCAGCTTGCGGACGAAGAAGTCGAACACGGCCGTGGCCGTCATGCCTTCGGCGAGATAGGCCGCGTACATGTTGAGCTCGTAGAGGTCGGTGAGCAGCAGGCTCGCTGCCGGATCGACCTGCCGCAGCGCCGGCGCTTCGCTCATGCGGACTCCGGTCCCTGGTGCCGCGCCGCCTCCTCGAGCATCGCCACCACCTCCTCGTCCTCGACCTGACGGAAGTCCCGGTAATACTGGCCCACCGCCATCAGATCGGGGTCCGGATGCAGGCAGACGATGCGGTCGGCGTCGGCAGCGAGCCGGTCCAGCACCTCGGGCGAGGCGACCGGCACCGCGAGCACGAGCTCTCTCGGACCCGCACGGCGGACGGCATGGAGCGCTGCCCGCACCGTAGCGCCGGTAGCGATGCCGTCGTCGACCACGATCGCGGTCCTGCCGGTGATCCTCGGCCGCTGGCGGCCGCCGAGATAGAGCCGGCGGCGGCGCTCGATCTCCTCGAGCTGACGCGCCATCTCGTCTTCGAGATAGCTCTCGTCGATGCCGTAGCCACGTACCACGTCGTTGTTCAGCACGAGCTCGGGCTGATCGCCGTCGACCACCGCCCCGGCCGCGAGTTCCTTGTGCCAGGGCGCCCCGATCTTGCGCACGAGCACGACGTCGAGTGGCGCTCCCAGCGCTTTTGCCACCTCCAGCCCGACCGCGACCCCGCCGCGGGGAAGCGCCAGGACCAGAGGATCGGCGAGACCGAGCTCCTGAAGATGCTGACCGAGCCGCTGGCCAGCATCGCGTCGGTCGGCGAACATCATGGCTGCTCTCCCTTCGGCCCTGGAGTGTAAGGCACGCCAGGGAGAGCGCCCCTGTCAAGCGTTCCGAAGCGCTCTCGGGTCTCAGCCGTGGCTGCGCAGGACGGTGCCGGCGAGGTAGAGCGAGCCGCAGATCAGGACGTCGTAGGGCGGGCGTTCCTCGGCGGCGATGGCCCGGACCGCATCCAGCGGCGAGGCCGCGACGCCGGCGCGAGCACCGAGCGCCTTCGCCGTCCCGGCCGAGGCCGAAGGATCGCGGCCGAGCGGTTCGTCCGGGATCGGCACGAAGCGCATGCTGGCCGCGATCGGCGCGAGCGGAGCCAGGAACTGCTCGAGATCCTTGGTCGAGAGCATGCCGACGACGAGATGGAGCGGCCGATGGCGCGCTTCTCCGCTCAGGGTCTCGGCCAGGACCCGGCCGGCCGCGGGGTTGTGTCCGCCGTCGAGCCAGAGCCGCGTGCCGGCGGGCAGGAGGTCCACCATCGGCCCGTGCTGGAGCCGCTGCAGCCGGGCCGGCCATTGCGCCCGGCGCAGACCCTCGGCGATCGCCGCCTCGTCGATCCCGGCTTCCGCGAGCTCGAGCGCCGCCACGGTGGCGAGCCCCGCGTTCTCGATCTGGTGCACGCCGGCGAGCGCCGGCCGGGGCAGGTCGAGCCGGCGGCCCCGGACCTCGACGACGAGGCGGCCATCCTCCTCGCGCGCGTTCCAGTCGCGGCCATGGACGAGAAGCGGTGCGCCGATCTCGGCCGCGCGCGCCGCGATCACCGCCATCGCCTCGGGCTGCTGCCGGCCGATCACGGCCATTACCCCCGGCTTCAGGATGCCCGCCTTCTCGAAGGCGATCTTCCCGAGTGTGTCGCCGAGATAGCTCTCGTGGTCCATCGAGACCGGCGAGATCAGCGTGAGCCGCGGCCGGGCCACGACGTTGGTGGCATCCAGCCGGCCGCCCAAGCCCGTCTCGAGCAGGACCCAGTCGGCCGGGTCCTCGACGAAGGCGAGGAACGCCGCCGCCGTCGTGATCTCGAAGAAGGTGATGGGCGCACCGGCGTTGGCGGCCTCGCAGCGCTCGAGGCAGGCGGCGAGCCGGGCTTCGTCGAGGGGCGCGCCGCGCTTCAGGATACGCTCGTTGAAGCGGACTAGATGCGGGGAGATGTAGCGGTCGACCCGCCACCCGGCCGCCTGCAGCATCGCCGCCAGCATGGCGAGCGTGCTGCCCTTGCCGTTGGTGCCGGCGATGTGCACCACGGGCGGCAGGCGCTGCTCCGGGTTGCCGAGCGCCTTCAGCAGCCGCTCGACCCGGCCGAGCGAGAGATCGATGCTCTTGGGGTGGAGCTGGTGCAGCCGGGCGAGGATCAGATCACTTGCGAAGCTGGTCATGCTCCGCGTCCGCCGCTGCCGCCGGCTTGCCGTCGACGGATAGGGTCGTAGGCGCCGCCACCCGCTCCGGGGGCACGTCCGTGATCACCCGCGCATCCGTCGCCCGGTCGGGCCGCAAGAGGAGGTCGAGGATGCGGGCCAGCGTGGCGCGGAGCTCGAAGCGGTGCACGACCTGATCGATCATGCCGTGCGCCAGGAGATACTCCGCCCGCTGGAAGCCTTCGGGCAGCTTCTCGCGGATGGTCTGCTCGATGACGCGCCGGCCGGCGAAGCCGATCATCGCACCGGGCTCGGCGAGATGGATGTCGCCCAGCATGGCGAAGGAGGCCGTGACCCCGCCCGTGGTCGGGTCGGTCAGGATCACGATGTAAGGCAGGCCCGCCTCCTTGACCTCCTCGACCGCGACCGTGGTGCGCGCCATCTGCATGAGCGAGAGCGCGCCCTCCTGCATCCGCGCCCCGCCCGAGGAGGTCACGGCGATGAAGGCGGCGTCGTTCTTGATGGCGCAGCGCGCGGCGGCGATGAAGCCTTCGCCGAGGCTGGTGCCCATCGAGCCGCCCATGAACTCGAAGTTCATGACGGCGATCACGGCGGGAAGGCCGTCGATCCGGCCGAGCGCGGCTTCGAGCGCGTCGTTCGCCTTGGTCTTGGCCTGCGCCTCCTTGAGCCGGTCGGCGTACTTCTTCTGGTCGCGGAACTTCAGGGGATCGGCTGGCGCCTTCGGCAGCTCGATCCGCTGCCAGCTTCCCTCGTCGAACAGGGAGCCGAAGCGGTAGTCGGGCCCGACCCGCATGTGGTGGTCGCAGTGCGGGCAGACGCGTTGGTTGGCATCGAGATCGCGGTGGAAGATCATCCGCTCGCACGACGGGCACTGATGCCAGAGATTCTCCGGCACCTCGGGCTTCTCGCGCGTGTAGAGCGCCCGGATCTTCGGGCGGACGTAATCGGTGAGCCAGCTCATCGCTTCACCCCGTGCACGGCCTCCGCCAGCGCTTTCACCTTGGCATGGACCGTCGGAACCAGCCCTCCCGTCGCCCGGCCGTCCGCATCCAGGTTCTTCGCCACGATGTCGACGAGCGCCGAGCCCACCACGGCGGCATCGGCGACGGCCGCGATCTCGGCCGCCTGCTGCGGCTCGCGGATGCCGAAGCCCACCGCTACCGGCAGGCTGGTATGGCGCTTGATCCGCGCCACCTCCGGCCCGACCCGGCTCGCCACCGCCGCCTTCTGCCCGGTGATGCCGGCGACCGAGACATAGTAGATGAAGCCTGAGGTGTTCCTCAGCACCGCGGGCAGCCGCCTGTCGTCGGTCGTAGGCGTGGCGAGGCGGATGAAGTCGATCCCGGCCGCCCGCGCCGGCAGGCACAGCTCCTCGTCCTCCTCGGGCGGAAGATCGACCACGATCAGCCCGTCCACGCCGGCCGCCTTGGCGTCCTTCAGGAAACGCTCGTTGCCGTAGGCGTAGATCGGGTTGTAGTAGCCCATGAGCACGACCGGCGTTTCCCGGTCGCGCTCCCGGAAGCGGCGCACGAGCTCGAGCACCTTGGTCGTCCGCATTCCCGCCGAGAGCGCTCTTAAGCCCGCCGCCTGGATCGAGGGGCCGTCGGCCATGGGGTCGGTGAACGGCATGCCGATCTCGATCACGTCCGCGCCCGCCGCCGGCAGGCCGGCGATCAGCTCGAACGAGGTTTCAAGGTCGGGATCGCCCGCGGTCAGGAAGGTGACGAGGCCGGCGCGACGCTCTTCCCTGAGCTGCGCGAAGCGTGCCGTGATGCGCCCGCTCACAGATTCACTCCCATGACCTTGCCGACCGTGAACACGTCCTTGTCGCCGCGCCCGGAGAGATTCATGACGACGATTCGGTCCTTCCCGAGCGTGGGCGCCAGCTTCATCACCTGGGCCAGCGCATGGCTCGGCTCGAGCGCAGGCAGGATGCCCTCGAGCCTGGCGCAGAGCTGGAAGGCTTCCAGCGCCTCGTCGTCGGTGATGCCCGCGACCTCGATCCGTCCCTGATCCTTGAGCCAGGACAGCTCGGGGCCGATGCCGGGATAGTCGAGCCCGGCCGAGATCGAGTGCGGCTCGATCACCTGCCCGTCCTCGTCCTGAAGGAGATAGGAGCGCTGGCCGTGCAACACGCCGGGCCTGCCGGCCAGCATCGCCGCCGCATGCGCACCGGTCTCGATCCCGTGGCCCGCCGCCTCGACGGCAACGATGCGCACGTCGCGGTCGTCGAGGAAGGGATGGAACAGGCCGATCGCGTTCGAGCCGCCACCCACGGCCGCGACCAGCGCATCGGGCAGCCGGCCCTCCTTCTCCAGGATCTGCTCCCTGGTCTCCCGGCCGATGACGCACTGGAAGTCGCGCACCATCGCCGGATAGGGATGCGGCCCCGCCACCGTGCCGATGACGTAGAACGTGTCGTGCGGGTTGCTGACCCAGTCGCGCAGGGCCTCGTTCAGAGCATCCTTCAGCGTCTTCGAGCCCGAGCTCACCGGCCGGACCTCGGCACCCAGAAGGCGCATCCGGAACACGTTGGGCTGCTGCCGCTCGATGTCGCGCTCGCCCATGTAGACGATGCACTCCAGCCCGAAGCGCGCCGCCACGGTCGCGGTCGCGACTCCGTGCTGGCCGGCGCCCGTCTCGGCGATGATCCGCTTCTTGCCCATGCGGCGGGCGAGCATCATCTGGCCGATGACGTTGTTGATCTTGTGGGCACCGGTGTGGTTGAGCTCCTCGCGCTTGAAGTAGACCCGAGCACCGCCGAGATGCTCGCTCAATCGCTCGGCGAGATAGAGCGGCGAGGGCCGGCCGACATAGTCCTTGAGCCAGAAGTCCATCTCGGCCTGGAAGGCCGGGTCGCGTTTCGCCGCCTCGTAGGCCTCCTCGAGCTCGAGGATCAGAGGCATCAGGGTCTCGGCGACGAAGCGGCCGCCATGGATCCCGAACCGGCCACGCTCGTCGGGCCCGGTGCGCAGGCTGTTCGGAAAGGTCATCGGCTCAGGTCCTCTAGGGGGCCGCGCGATCGGCGATGCGCCGGACGGCGGCGAAGAACGCTTCCAGCTTCTCCGGGTCCTTGACGCCGGGCTTCGCCTCGACCCCGGACGACACGTCGATGATGGGCGCACCCGTGAGAGTCACCGCCGTCTCGAGATTGCCGGCATGGAGCCCGCCCGCGAGCGCCCAGGGCTTCCCGAGGCCGAGGCCCCGGAGCAGCCGCCAGTCGAACGGCAGACCGTGCCCGCCCGGCCAGCCCGCATCCCGCGGTGGCTTCGCATCGAACAGAATCATGTCCGCGGCCTCGATATAGGCAGGAACCTGCTCGAGATCGGCGGCCTCCTCGACCCGGATCGCCTTCATCACCCGGCAGCCGGAGCGCAGGGCGATCGCCTCGACGCGCTCGGGCGTCTCGTAGCCGTGTAGCTGTAGGATGTCGAGCGGCACGGTCTGCAGGATGGCATCGATCTCGGCATCGGTCGCATCGACCAGCACACCCACCGTCTCGACCCCTGCCGGCACGTGCAGGACGAGCTCGCGGGCGCGCGCCGGGTCGACGTAGCGCGGAGACGGCGGGTAGAACACGAGGCCCACGTACGCCGCGCCCAGTGCTGCCGCCTGCTCGATCCGGGCCGGCTCCTTGAGCCCGCACACCTTCACCTTCAGCGCCATCTCAGGAAGCCTCCGCCGCCAGCTCGCGCGCGATCGCGGCTGCGGCCTCGGCCGGAGAGGAAGCTCCCGTGATCGGCCGGCCGATGACGAGAGCATCCGCACCGAGCGCGAGCGCTCGGGCCGGCCCCAGCGTGCGCTTCTGATCGTCGCCGGCACCCGCCGGCCGGATGCCGGGCACCACCAGCTTCGGCGCGCCGCCGAAGGCCGCACGCAGCGGCTCGATCTCCTGCGGCGAGCAGACCAGCCCGTCGAGCCCGGCCGCGAGCGCGAGCCGCCCGAGCCGGACCGCCTGCTCGGCGGGCGGGGCGGCGATGCCGGTCGCGGCGAGATCGTGCGCATCGAGGCTGGTCAGCACGGTGACGGCGAGAAGCTGCGGCCGCGCGCGCACGGCACCCGCCGCCTCGACGGCAGCCTCCAGCATCGCCCGGCCGCCCGCCGCGTGCAGCGTCAGCATGGCGACCCCCAGCCGCGCCGCCTCGCGCACCGCACCCGCCGCGGTGTTCGGGATGTCGTGGAACTTGAGGTCGAGGAAGATCGGCAGGCCCAGGCTCTGCATCGCCTCCACACCGCGAGGGCCTTGCGCGGTGAAGAACTCGAGCCCGAGCTTGATGCCGCCCACGTGAGGCGCCACGGTGCGCGCGAGCGACAACGCCCCTTCGAGATCGGGGCGGTCGACGGCGCAGAAGATGGGGTTCTTGAGCAAGGAAATCCGGCGCGATTGGAGGGCAGGGGGCGAATCGGGGGCGCTTATAGCAGAGCCGCGCCCGCTTGCCAAAGGCATGGCAAGGAGCCGCCCCTGTCCAGAGAATCGCGAGGCCGCTTCAGGTGGTGGCGCCGCCGAAGAAGTCGCGCGCCACGAGGACGGCCTGGGTGCGGCTGTAGACGCCGAGCTTCCTCAGGATCACCGTGATGTGCGCCTTCACCGTGGTCTCGGCGATGTCGAGCTCGTAGGCTATGATCTTGTTGGGCTTGCCCTGCGCCACGAGCTGCAGGACCTTGAGCTGCTGCGGCGTGAGCGAGCCGATCCGCTCGGCCCGGCTCCTGGCCTCGTCTTCGGGCGGCCCCGCCTCGTCCGCGAAGCCGGAAGGAAGATAGCTCTCGCCCCTGAGGATCCGCCCGAGCGCGTCCTCGATCTCGTCGCGCGGCAGAGTCTTCGGGATGAAGCCGGAAGCGCCCAGCGCCATCGCCTCGCGGATCACCTTCCGCTCGTCGCTCGCCGAGACGATCGCCACCGGCAGATGCGGGAACTCGCGGCGCAGTGCCAGCAGGCCGGCGAGGCCGTCCATGCCCGGCATGCGCAGGTCGAGCAGCACGAGGTCGATGTCGTGCTCGGCGCTGGCAAGGCGGCGCACCTCCTCGATCGAGCTCGCCTCGAGCACCACGGGCTCGTCGTGCGCGGAGCCCAGCCCGGCGATCGCAAGCTGCATGGCCTGACGGAACAGCGGATGATCGTCGGCCACCACGACCTTGCACATCCCAGGAAGCGCCTCCCTTCGTCGCCACCGTCTCGTTGCGACGAAACATAGCGGTGCTTCCTGCCGTGGCAACAAGCAGAAAGGGCCGGGGGCGACGTTCGGTCGCTCCCGGCCCGATGCCGCAGCGCCTGAAGGCCCTACTTGGCCAGCCTGAAGGCCCAGACCGAGCCGCCCTGGTTGAAGTTCTTCACGATCTGGGCGACGTCGCCGCCCCAGAGCGGCACCGCCCCGCCCCAGCCCGAGACCACGGCGACGTACTGCTCACCGTCCTGCTCCCAGGTGATCGGCGATCCGACCACGCCCGAGCCCGTGTTGTACTTCCACAGGATCTCGCCGGTCGTGTCGTCCACGGCCTGCAGATAGCCCTCGGGCGTGCCGTAGAACACGAGCCCGCCACCCGTGGTCATCACCCCGCCCCACAACGGCGCGCGGTTCTTGACCTCGAACTTGAGCTCGCCCGTGGCCGGGTCGATGGCGCGAAGCACGCCGATATGATCGTCGTAGAGCGGCTTGATGTTGAAGCCTGCACCCAGATAGGCCGCACCCTTCTTGTAGGTGATCGCCTCGTTCCAGATGTCCATGCCCCACTCGTTCGAGGGCACGTAGAACAGCCCGGTCTTCTGGCTGTAGGCCATCGGCATCCAGTTCTTGCCGCCGAGGAAGCTGGGGGCGGCGAACACCGGCTCGCGGTCCTTGCCCGACTTCGCGACCTCCTCGGGGTTGCGTGGCCGGTTCTCGGCCACGTACTGCGGCCGACCGTTCTCGTCGAAGCCTTTGGCCCAGGTGATCTTCGAGACGAAGGGTTTGGCGCTGATGAACTTGCCGTTGGTCCGATCCAGGACGAAGAAGAAGCCGTTGCGGTCGGCCTTGGCCCCGGCCTTGATCGTCCGGCCGTCCTTCTTCAGCTC
This sequence comes from Benzoatithermus flavus, assembly GCF_037908215.1. NCBI lineage: Bacteria > Pseudomonadati > Pseudomonadota > Alphaproteobacteria > Geminicoccales > Geminicoccaceae > Benzoatithermus > Benzoatithermus flavus. The sequence goes on from NZ_JBBLZC010000007.1 coordinate 120,702, forward strand.
GAACGGAACGAACTCGTTGACACCGTCATAGTCCCAGCCGTCGTGCGGCGTGGTCTGGAAGTGCCACTTGATCTCGCCGTTGTCGGGATCGATCGCGAGCGTGGAGGAGGTATAGAGATTGTCGCCCGGACGGAGCCAGCTGTTCCACGGCGCCGGGTTGCCGGTGCCGAAGAAGAGCAGGTTCAGCTCGGGGTCGTAGGTGCCGCCCAGCCAGGTGGCGCCGCCGCCGTTCTTCCACATGTCGCCGGGCCAGCTCGCGTTCTGCTTGCCGGTCACCGTGCTGTCCTTGCCGTTGAGGCGGCCCATGTTGCCTTCGATCGTGGGCCGGTACCAGACCTCCTCGCCGGTTTCGGCGTCGTAGGCCTTGACGGCGCCGACGATGCCGAACTCGCCGCCCGAGTTGCCGACGATCACCTTGCCCTTGACGACGATGGGGGCGGCCGTGTTCGAGTAGCCGGCTTGGAAGTCCTCCATCTTCTTGCGCCAGACGACCTTGCCCGTGTCCTTGTTGAGCGCCACGAGCTGCGCGTCGAGGGTCGTGAAGTAGACCTTGTCGCCGTAGATCGCGGCGCCGCGGTTGATCACGTCGCAGCAGGGCAGGATGCCCTCGGGCAGGCGCGCGTCGTACTGCCACTTCTCCTCGCCGGTGCGTGCGTCGACTGCCCAGATCCGGGAGTAGGAACCCGTCACGTACATGGTGCCGTCGACGACGATCGGCTGGCTCTCCTGGCCGCGCTGCTTCTCGCCGCCGAACGAGAGCGTCCAGGCCGGGACGAGCTTCTTGACGTTCTCCTTGTTGATCTTGTCGAGCGGGCTGTAGCGCTGGGCCTTGTAGCCCATGCCGTTCATCAGCACGTTGTCCGTGGTCTGGTCGTCCTTGACCAGATCGGCATCGGTGACCGCAAGGGCCGGCAAGGAAGCGGTGGCCAGCAGCACAAACATGCTGCCGGCGAGGCCGAGCCTCGTTTTCTGCGCCATGAAGGACCTCCCAGAGCGTCGCCGACGAAGCAGCCGACACGCGTGATCTAGCCCGGCGACGAAAGCCCGAGCGGACGGAAGCCGACAACTGGCCTTAGGTCGTAAGGAGGCGCGCGCAGGCGCGCCTTGCGGTGCTACTTTGGTCGCAGATCAGGCGTCTCCGGGAGACGGTGGGTTCAGCGCGGCCGCTCGGCGCGCATCACCGTGAGGATACGGGCGGCGAGCGGCGATCCCGTCACCGCATCGACCGCAAGCGGGCAGCGCCGGCGCCAGTTGGGATGCCCGGCGATGGTGCCGGGCAGGTTCGGCTGCTCGAGCTCGCCCGCGAGATCGTCGAGCTGCACGGCCGCGAGCTCCGATGCCGAGCGGCCGAGATGGCGATGCAGCGCCAGCGTGCGCGCCTCCTCGTCCGCCTCGTCGCCGAGAAGGCCGCTGGCACGCAGCCGTTCCAGAAGCAGCGCCGCCTCGTGGAGTCGCGCCCTCCGATCCGCCTCCGCCTGCTCCTGGTCCCGATAAAGGCCCAGGCGCTCGCGCCAGAGAACGTCCTGGGCCAGAAACCAGCCGCGCACGGTCGGGAGGTCGTGGGTCGAGACGGTCGCCATGGCCTGGGCCGGAAACCGTTCGGGCGGCAGAAAGCTCTGGTCGCCGTGCCAGTCGCGCTCGAACCAGACTACCCGGTATCCGAGAAGCCCGGCCCCGAGCATGGGTTCGCGGAACCCTTCGGGGACCGTGCCCAGATCCTCGCCGATCACGATGCAGCCCGAAGCCCGCGCCTCCTCGGCCACCGCACGGAGCAGCCGGGCATAAGGATAGCGCACGTAGGCCCCATCCGCGGCCGTGCCGCCGGGCGGGATCAGGAACAGCCGCATCAGCCCCAGCGCATGGTCGATCCTGAGCGCGCCCGCATGGCGCATCGTCGCCCGCAGCGTGGCGCGCAACGAGGCGGCATCGGTGGATGCCAGCACCAGCGGCGAGGGTGCGACCACGTTCCAGTTCTGGCCGAACGGCCCGAGCGGATCGGGCGGTGCCCCCATGGTGGCGCCTGTGACGAGGGCTTCCGGATCGGCCCAGGCTTCCGCACCGTCCGGGACGACTCCGGTCGCGAGATCGGCATAGAGCCCGATGCGCATGCCGGCAGCACGCGCCCGCGCCTGCGCACCCGCGAGCTGCCGGTCGGCCAGCCACTGGAGGAAGGCACGGCCGTCGACGGCCACCCGCTCCCGGACGGCCACGGCCTCCACCTCGGGATGATCGGGCCGGCGCCACACCGCCGGCCAGTCCTGGAACGGCACCGGCCTGCCCCGCTCCCGCGCCACGAGCCCGGCCAGCACCTGGAACCGGCAGAACCGCTCGAGATCCTCGCCCTGTGCCGCCTGCCAGGCCCTGAAGTCGCGGCCGAGCGCCGTCTTCGCGCCTTCGGCCAGATGTGTCGCCCGGAACGCCCGCCACAGCCGCTCGAGCGCCGCCCCTTTGGCTGTGGCGACCGCCCCGTAGTCGATCAGCGCGGCCGCCCGCAGCTCCGCCGCACCCTCGACCTCGATCGGGGTCAGGCCCAGATCGCGGCAGGCCGCGTCCACGGCGATGAGCAGCTCGTTCAGCCAGCGGCGGCTCGATGGCGCATAGGGGCTGTAGCGCGCCGGATCCTCGGGGAAGAGCGCGTGCAGAGGACTCAGGCCGAGAAAATCCGCCCCCTCGGCCGCGAGCTGCTCGGCCAGGACCGCCACGTCCTCGAAATCGCCGATGCCGGCGTTGCGGTCCGAGCGCAGCCCGTAAGCCTGGCAGGTGACGCCCCAGCTACGCCCGATGCCGAGATCGCCAGGACGCGGGCAGCTCGGGAGCGCCGATCCGGCCGGCGGCTCGGACCCGTGCTCGCGCAGGCGCCGCGCGGCTGCGGCATCCTCGGGGTCGAGGCGCAGCGCTCGGAGCAGGGCGCGCTTGGTCTCCGCCGGGGTGGTGTGCCAATGGCCGGCAATGTCCCAATAGCCGGGCTCGATGCCGACGAGGCTGGCGAGCTCTTCCAGGATGTCGCTCATGCCGCAGGACCGGTCGCCTCGTGAGAGTCCACGCTTCTTAGCCGCGAAGGCTCTCGCGGGTAAACGCGACAACGGAAGAGATGCGACGACGGGGCGGCCGGACGAAAGGGCACGCGGGCGCCACGGGCGAGCCCGTCATGTGTGCGGGCACGTTCTAGGATAATATTCCAGATCGGATCCGGAACGACCCGCAGGCGGGAAACGGCGATCCCGTGTGGCAAATTGCACGAACGAATTCGAGAAAGCCATCTCTTTCAAGAGGTAAGCCATCAAGTATCGGTTCGAGGTCAGGCCCGCGCCTGCTTCCGCCGCAGCCTCGAAACCCGGTTCGGAGCTTGCGTGGTCGGCTCGGTGCTATAAGATATATAGCTAATACACCTTTATGGAGCCGTTCATGTCCACACCCGAGCAGCAGGAGCGGCGGGCCGCGTTGGCGCCCGGCGCGGCCGTGGCGATCGACGAGGTGCTGATCGGGCGCGTGGTTCGCGAGTTCTATCGCCGGGTGCGGCGGGACCCGGTGCTCGGGCCGATCTTCGAGGATGCCATCGGCGACGGCTGGGACGCGCATCTCGCGAAGCTCGTCGATTTCTGGTCGTCCGTCCTCCTCATGACCGGGCGCTACAGCGGCCGGCCGATGCAGGTCCATGCCCGGATCGATGCCATCGAGGATGATCTGTTCCGGAGCTGGCTCGGCCTGTTCGAGGCGACCGTGGTCGATCTGTGCACGCCAGCACAAGCGGCGCTCTTCAGGGAGAAGGCGCAGCGCATCGCCGAGAGCCTGCGCCTCGGCATCGCCTTCCACCGCAAGTTGATGCTGCCGCGGACACCGCTCGCCGCCGGCTGAGCCTCAGCGCCGGCCGAGGAGGGCCGCAGCGATCGCCTGGCCCTCGGCCGTGGTGTCGCCATGGCCCATGGACCTGCCGGCCCGGCGATACCAGTAGCCGGCATTGCCGGGATCGCCCTCGATCCGGTGCAGCCAGCCGTGCACCCAGGCCGCATCGGCGCCCTCGAGCTCCTGCACGATCGCGTGCGCTCTCTCCCACTCGCCACGCAGCCCGTGCCAGACCGCATGCAGCAGCGGTGCCGCATCTATGGGCGGGGAGGGGGTGCTCAGCGAGCCGAGAAACGTCTCGATGGGGCTCTTCGCGTCGGACATGGCTCCGGATCTCTTGCGGGCAGCGGCCGGTCGATCACCATATGAAATCGGAGTTGACGTGGAAGTGGTGGGTCTCGGACTCCCAAGCGGCCTCGCCCGCGCCGCTGCCCGGCGGGTCACCGTCGACGAACCTGGCGGAGGCGGTGGTCTGGCGGAGCTCGAAGGAGCCGATGTCGGGGTCGGAACCGGCGGGCGCCGGACGGATGAAACCACGCTGATCGATGGTAGCCGAGCCTGCCGGGTCGGCGCCGCCGAGCGCCGGATTGTCCGGCGCGTCGCGCAGGGCCACGGTGGGCGTCGGGCCGCCGTTCGCAGCCAGCCGGCCACCGCCGGTTCCGGGATCGATGGCGGCGAACAGGAGGGACGCGGCGACGCCCTCGCGGTCGCCCGCCACGTTGCCGCTCACCGCGGTGCCGAAGATGTTGTGGCCGTTGCTCGACGCGATCGTGCCGGCGATGTCGTTCGCGACCCGCTCCCCCTCGTAGCCGCCGAAATTGCCCGCGACGATGCTGTTGACGAGGCTGAGCCGGCCCGAGGCCCGGATGCCGCCGCCGTCGGCGCCGTAGGCGTTGGCAGCGTAGTTGCCGGTGATGGTGGAGCTCATGATCGTCGTCGATCCGCCGTCGGCGAAGATGCCGCCGCCCGCGTGGCTGACGAACTCCTGGGCCGCGTTGCCGGCCACCGTGCTGTTCCGCAGCACGAGCGTGCTGTCGCTCGCCCAGATCCCGCCGCCGTCGTGGCCGGAATGATTGCCGGCGATCGTGCTCCGCGCCATCGTCAGCATGGCGCCGGCGAGATAGATGCCGCCACCTTTGCTGGCGTCGCCCGAGAAATTGTCGGGCTCGTTGGCGGCGTTGCCCCGGATGATGCTGTCGGTGATGGCGGTACGGCTGCCTGCCAGCAGCGCCAGGCCGCCACCGGCGCCGTAGCCGAAGCAGTCGCTCACCGTGCACCGGTTCATGGCCAGAGACTGACCGTGATCGAGCAGGATGCCGCCGCCCGGTCCGCCCGTCTCCGAATCGTGGCTGCCGCCGCGGGTGAGCGTGAGATCCGTCAGGGCGACGGCGTTGTCGTCTCCGCCGCCGGTGATCGCCAGGATGCGCGAATGATGGTTGGCGTCGATCGTCACCCGCGAGCCGTTGTTGTCCCGGTCGCCGTCGACCGACACGTCGTCGCTGACCGTGAGCTGACCGTGGGTGAGAGCCAGCCTGCCGCCCTCGAGGCGGGCGGCGAACAGGATCCTGTCCGCACCGGCCGAGGCATTGGCGCTCGCGACCGCCTCGCGCAGGCTGAGCCTGCCGTCACGCGCGTCGACCACGTCGGCCAGCGTCGTCACCGTGAACGTCGTCATCGCCGTTCCCTCCCGGGCGCTCGATTGCCGGACCAGGCGGAAGGGACGATCATACCCCCAAGACGCCGCGCCGGCGAAGGGCCGAACGAGGCTACCTGCGGTCCACGGGAAGAAACCTGAAGGACGGGCGGAGACGGACCCGCCCCCGCCCGCGGCGGTAGCCTACATGACGGCGCCGATCTGCCAGGGCACGAACTCGTTGTCGCCCATGCCGAGCTCCTCCGATTTCGACTTCTCGCCGCTCGCGACCCTGACCACGAGATCGAAGATCCTCTTTCCCACCTCCTCGATCGTTTCCTCGCCGTCGAGGATCGTGCCGGCGTTGAGGTCCATGTCGTCCTCCATGCGCCGGTACATGGCGGTGTTGGTGGCGATCTTGATCGACGGCGTGGGCTTGAAGCCGAAGCACGAGCCGCGGCCGGTCGTGAACGCGATCATGTTGGCCCCCGAGGCGACCTGGCCCGTGGCCGAAGCCGGATCGTAGCCGGGGCTGTCCATGTAGACGAAGCCCTTCTCGGTGATCGGTTCCGCGTACTTGTAGACGCCCATCAGGTTGGTGGTGCCGCCCTTGGCCGCAGCACCCAGGGACTTCTCGAGGATGGTGGTGAGCCCGCCCGCCTTGTTGCCCGGCGAGGGATTGTTGTTCATCTCGCCACCGTTGATCGCGGTGTACTCCTCCCACCACTTGATCCGCTCGATCAGCTTCGCGGCCACCTCCTCGCTCACCGCGCGCCGGGTGAGGAGGTGCTCTGCGCCGTAGATCTCGGGCGTCTCCGAGAGGATCGCCGTGCCGCCGTTCCGGACCAGAAGATCGGCGCAGTATCCCAGCGCCGGGTTGGCGGTGATGCCGGAATAGCCGTCCGAGCCGCCGCACTGGAGTGCTAGGCTGATCTCGCTCACCGAGACCGGCTGCCGCCGCGCCCGGCCGGCATCGGGCAGCATCTCCTTGATCATGGCGTGCGCACGCTCGATGGTCTTCCGGGTGCCGCCCTCGCCCTGCATGGTCATGGTGCGAAACCGCGGTCCCGGCTGGATGCCGTAGATCTCCTGCAGGAAGCTGATCTGCGCCACCTCGCAGCCTAAGCCCACCATCAGGATCGAGGCGAAGTTGGGGTGGCTCGCGAAGCCCCAGAGCGTCCGCTGCAGGGTCGCGAAGCCCTCGCCGCGATCGGCCATGCCGCAGCCGGTGCCGTGCGTGATGGCGACGATGCCGTCCACCTCGGGATACTGCTCGAGGATCTCTCTCGGGAAGCGCTCGGCGATGAACTTCGACACCGAGGCCGAGCAGTTCACGGTGGAGAGGATGCCGATATAGTTCCGCGTCCCCACCTTGCCGTTGTCGCGCACGAAGCCCATGAACGAGGGCCGCTCGCTCTCCGGCACCATCCGGGTCGGCTTGACGTCCTGGCCGACGGCGTAATCGCGCGCGAAGTCGCGCATGACGCAGTTGTGGACGTGGACGTGCTCGCCGGGGGCAATGGGCCGGCTCGCGAAGCCGATGATCTGGTCGAACTTGCGGATCGGCTCGCCCTCGGCAATGGGGCGGGTCGCCACCTTGTGGCCGGCCGGAATGCGCTGCGTGACGCCGACGCCTTCGTTGCCGAGCTCGGTGCCGGGCAGGATGTCCACCCGCGCCACGACCACGTTGTCGTTCGGATTGAGACGGACGGTGAGCGGAGCCGTCGCCATGTCGATCTGTCTCCCTGGTGTGGCGTGCATCATAGTGGGATCGCAGGCCAATGCTACAGGCGCTTTATTAAGTTTTTGTGCTGGAAAAATGGATAAGCTTTGCGCTATGCAGCTATGACTGAATAGTGGGGAGCCTCAATGGCCCGGCAGGGGCAGTATCGTATCACGTCGGTAGCAGGGGAACCGGTCCGTGCCTTCGTGCCGCCACCTCTGCCGCCCGACCCGCCCGTCGATGCCCGCCGCTTCGGGCGCAAGCTCGACCGCGCCAACCAAGCGCTCGGCCGCCTCGACGGGCTCGCCACGATGCTTCCGGACCCGCACCTCTTTATCTACTTCTATATTCGCAAGGAGGCCGTGCTTTCCTCACAGATCGAGGGCACCCAGTCCTCGCTCTCCGATCTGCTGCTGTTCGAGATCGACGAGGCCCCGGGCGTGCCGACCGATGATGTTGTGGAGGTATCGAGTTACGTCGCAGCCATGGATCACGGCCTGAAGCGGCTGCGGGAGGGCCTGCCGCTATCCTTGCGGCTGATCCGCGAGATCCATGCCATCCTGCTGCAGCACGGGCGGGGCGCCGACAAGGCGCCCGGCGAGTTCCGCCGCTCGCAGAACTGGATCGGCGGGTCGCGACCCGGCAACGCGATCTTCGTCCCGCCGCCGCATGAGCTCGTCCTCGATCTCATGAGCCAGCTCGAGCTCTTCCTTCATGACGAGCGGCATGATCTGCCGATCCTCATCAAGGCGGGGCTCGCGCATGTGCAGTTCGAGACCATCCACCCGTTCCTGGACGGCAATGGCCGGCTCGGCCGGCTGCTCATCACCTTCCTGCTCTGTGCCGACGGCGTGCTCTCCGAGCCGCTGCTCTATCTGAGCCTGTATCTCAAAGCCCGCCGCAGTGACTACTATCGCCTGCTGCAGAGTGTTCGTGCCGAAGGCGCTTGGGAGGAATGGATCGATTTTTTCCTCGACGGCATCACGGAGACGGCGACCCAGGCTGCCCAGACCGCCACGAAGGCGCTGGCACTGTTCGAGCAGGACCGCCGCCGGCTGCAGGGCTTGGCGAAGTCCGCCGGCACCGCGTTGCGCGTGCATGACCATCTGCGCCGCCACCCACTCACGACGATACGCCGGGCGCAGGCTGATCTCGGCCTGTCCAATCCTGCGGTGACGAGCGCCATCGAGAACCTTATCGAGCTGGGGATGGTCCGTGAGGTGACCGGCAGGCGACGGGGACGCGTGTTCGCTTATGATCGCTATCTGACGCTTCTCAGCGCCGGGACCGAGCCTTATTCAGTTATGGGCGCCCAAGACTGAATAAGGTTCGGCCTTATCCAGCGATCGCTGGATAAGGCTGCATCCTCTCACGCCGCCCGGCGGCCCCGGCCGCCGCGGCCGCTCTTGGGCTCGAACAGGGCCGAGAGCTGGCCCAGCATGACGCCGCCGAGCTGCTCGGGGTCCGAGATCGTGACCGCGCGACGATAGTAGCGGGTCACGTCGTGGCCGATGCCGATCGCCAAGAGCTCGACGTCCGAGCGGGTCTCGACCCACTCGATCACCTCGCGCAGGTGCCGCTCGAGATAGTTGCCGGGATTGGCCGAGAGCGTGCTGTCGTCGACGGGGGCACCATCCGAGATCACCATGAGGATGCGCCGCTGCTCCGGCCGGCCGCAGAGGCGATGGTGCGCCCACAAGATCGCCTCGCCGTCGATGTTCTCTTTCAAGAGCCCTTCGCGCAGCATGAGGCCCAAGGAGCGCCGCGCCCGCCGCCAGGGCGCGTCGGCCGGCTTGTAGATGATATGCCTAAGATCGTTGAGGCGGCCCGGATTGGCGGGCTTGCCGGCACGCAACCAGGCCTCGCGCGACTGGCCGCCCTTCCAGGCGCGGGTGGTGAAGCCCAGGATCTCGACCTTGACCCCGCAGCGCTCGAGGGTGCGGGCGAGGATGTCCGCGCTCATCGCGGCGACCGCGATCGGTCGGCCGCGCATCGAGCCCGAATTGTCGATGAGCAGGGTCACCACCGTGTCGCGGAAGTCGGTCTCCTTCTCCTGCTTGAAGGAGAGGGGTGTGGTCGGGTTGACCACGACGCGCGGCAGGCGGGCGGTGTCGAGGATGCCCTCGTCGAGATCGAACGACCAGGAGCGCTGCTGCTGCGCCATCAGCTTGCGCTGCAGGCGGTTGGCCATCCGGCCGATCATGCCCTGGAAGCGGATCAGGGACTGGTCGAGCTGGGCGCGCAGGCGCGTGAGCTCGCCGGGGCCGCACAGCTCCTCGACCGTTACCACCTCGTCGTACTGGGTCGTGAAGACCTTGTAGGCCAGGGCCTCGCCGCCGGGCGGCAGGAAGTTCGGGCGGTTGTTGCGGTCGTCGGCGCTCTCGTCCTCGCCGCCCTCCTTGCTGTCGCTGGCCTCGGCGGTCTCGCTCTGCACCGCCTCGGCCTCGCTCATCTCCTCGCCGCTGCTGTCGCGCTCCGCGCGCGCGGCGCTCTGCTGCTGGTCCTGCTCGCCCTGGCCCTCGCCCTCGGCGTTCTCGTCGCTGCCCGCGGGCGGCTCCTCGCTGTCCTCGGAATGCTCGTCCTCGTCGCCTTCTTCGGGCGGCTCGACCAGATCCTCGGCGAGGCCGAGATGGGCCAGAAGCTCGCGCACCCGGCGCGCGAAGGCCTCCTGATCGCCGAGCGAGCGGGCGAGCGCCGGCAGGTCGGCGGCCACGCTCTTCTCGAGCCAGTCGCTCCAGCTCGCCATCAGCCGCTTCTGCGGCTCGGAAAGCTCGAAGCCCAGGAGCCGCTCGCGCGCGAACAGGTCGACGATCTCGGCGATGGTCGCGTCCTGGCTGCGTTCGCCCGGCACGGGCTGGCTGATCCGAGCCTTGAACGCGCTCTCGAGGTTCGCCTTCACACCGGGCATGTGCTCGGCACCGATGCCCTCGATCCTGAGCTCCTCGAGCCGGTCGTAGAGCAGGGTCGCGATCTCGCCCGTAGGGGCGAGGCGCCGGTGCAGGCTCGGGTCGTGATAGCGGATGCGGAGCGCTGCCCTGTCCGCCTCGCCACGCACCCGCCCCAGCTCGTGCTGGATCATGTCGGGGCGCGGCAGGGCCAGACGCACGGTCGACGCCGCGGCGGGCTGGCTCGCGCGCTCGCGAGCGCCGCCCCGGCCACCGTCGCGGCCGCGGAACGCCACCTCGACCGCGCCGCTGCCCGCCATGGCGCGGACCGTGGCAGCCAGGGCCCGCTGCAGCTCGTCGATGTTCTGCTTGATGTCGTCGGACAAGGTCGCTGGTCGCCTTCCGCTAGAACCGGTCCCTGCTCAGGCGTAGGCGAGGTTCGCCGCCGATTCCGGCAGCTCCGTGCCGAAGCAGCGCTGATAATACTCCGCCACGATGTGCCGCTCGGCCTCGTCGCACTTGTTGAGGAACGTCACCCGGAACGCGAAGCCGATATCGCCGAAGATCTCGGCATTCTCGGCCCAGGTGATCACGGTGCGCGGCGACATGACGGTCGAGATGTCGCCGGCCATGAATCCCTTGCGGGTGAGATCGGCGAGCATGACCATGCTCGAGATCTTCTTGCGCCCCTCGGCCGTGTCGTAGCCAGGGCACTTCGCGAGCACGATCCGACACTCGTCGCCGTGCGCCAGATAGTTGAGCTGGGTCACGATGCTCCAGCGGTCCATCTGGCCCTGGTTGATCTGCTGCGTGCCGTGATAGAGGCCCGACGTGTCGCCCAGGCCCACCGTGTTCGCGGTCGCGAACAGGCGGAACGCGCGGTGCGGCCTGATGACGCGGTTCTGGTCGAGCAGCGTCATGCGCCCCTGCGCCTCCAGCACGCGCTGGATGACGAACATGACGTCGGGCCGGCCGGCATCGTACTCGTCGAACACGAGCGCCACGGGCCGCTGTAGCGACCAGGGCAGGATACCCTCGCGGTATTCGGTGATCTGCTTGCCTTCCTTGAGGACGATCGCGTCCTTGCCGATCAGGTCGATCCGGCTGATGTGGCTGTCGAGGTTGATGCGGATGCAGGGCCAGTTCAGCCGGGCCGCCACCTGCTCGATGTGGGTCGACTTGCCGGTGCCGTGATAGCCCTGGATCATCACCCGCCGATTGTGGGTGAAGCCGGCGAGGATCGCCAGCGTCGTGGCACGGTCGAACTGGTAGGTCGGGTCGATGTCGGGGACGTACTCGGTCCGCCGGCTGAAGCCCCGGACATACTGGTCGGACGGAAAGCCGAACGTCTCGGCGACGCTCAGGCGAATGTCTGGCTCCTCGGGCAGATCGAGCAGATCGGTCGTCCCGAGATGCGATTCCTCCGGATGCAAGGCACAGATCTCCAGCCTACGCGAGCGCCACGCGATGTTATGCCCGTACCCGCCGCGAGCGGGCAAGACGGACCCGGGAAGGTAACAGCTTCGACGGGCTGCCAGTGCCAAGCTGCGACAGATCCCTGCCGGCACGCGAAGCGCCCCGAGGCTCATGCATAGAGCCGCTGTTCCCTCAAATAGGTATAAGCCTCGTTGATCAGCTTCAACCTCTCCTCGGCAGCTTTATCGCCGCCGTGCAGATCGGGATGGTGCTGCTTGGCGAGGTGCTTGTAGCGGCGCTTGAGCTCGCCGAGCGTGAAGCCCGCATCCAGATCGAGCCGGGCCATCATCTCCTCGGCCTTGCTGCGCGGGCGGCCGGGCGGCAGCCGGCGCGACCGCTCCTGCCGCGCACCGTCCGTGAACAGGCCGAAGAGGTCGTTCCAGTTGTCGGCGAAGCCGGTGTTCGTGCCGAAGCGCCAGGTCGGCCGGTGCCAGGTGGTGTCGGCCCGACGATGGGCCTCGATCTGCTCGGGACTCATCCCGGCGAAATAGTTCCAGCTACGGTTGAATTCCCGGATGTGCTCGAGGCAGAACCACTGGAAGTCGCGTAAAGACTCGCGCGATTTGGGCGCTCGATAAAGGGCCTCGGCAGCGCAGCCGGGCCAGGCGCATGGCCGGTGGTGCGGCATGCTGTCGTCGTGGCCCTTGAGCCGCAGCGCCGCGCGCAGCGCCTCGTGTCGCTCCTGCTCCCGATTGCGTTTCTGATGCATGGCCTCTGGAGACTATGTCCGATGCCTGTCCGCCTGCAAGCTCACCTGCATGCGGAGGAGAGTGGCAGAAAAAGAAGGATGTCAGCCGACCCGTCCGAGGACGACGGCCTCCGCGGCCGACGCCTCCTCGCCGATGACATAGGCAGCGAGGAGGCGTTTTTCCGCAGCCGCGAGCCCGCTTTCGTCGCGTGCATGGACGTATGCCAGAGGTGCCTCGGGGCCCGTCCTCTCGCCGACGGCCCTGATGTCGGTGAGGCCCACGGCATGGTCGATGCCGTCGCCCGCCCGCCGCCGCCCGCCGCCGAGTTCGACCACGGCAAGACCCAGGGCGCGCGCGTCGATCGCCTGCACCCAGCCGGGCGTGCGCGGATGCACGGGGTGGACCAGAGGGGCGCGCGGCAGGTGGCGCTCCCAGGCTTCGAGCAGATCGGAAGGACCGCCCAGCTCCTGCACCATGCGCGCGAACCGCTCGGCCGCGGCACCGGAGGCGAGCGCCGCCTCGGCACGGGCGATGCCTTCCTCCGCGTCGCTCGCGAGGCCGGCCAGCGCCAGCGCCTCGCCGCACAAAGCGAGCGTCACCTCCCTAAGCCGCCGGTCGCCATGCTCGCCGCGCAGCATGGCGATCGCCTCCGCCACCTCGAGCGCGTTGCCGGCGGCACGTCCCAGACACTGGCTCATGCCGGTGAGGAGCGCCCGACAGGAAAGGCCCGCACCGTTCGCGACCTCGACCAGGCTCTCGGCCAGGGCGCGGGCCTCCTCCGACGTCGACATGAAGGCGCCCGTGCCCACCTTCACGTCCATGACGAGGGTGCCAAGCCCGGCTGCGAGTTTCTTCGAGAGAATCGAGGCGGTGATGAGCGGGATGCTCTCGACCGTGGCCGTGACGTCGCGGATGGCGTAGAGCCGCCGGTCGGCCGGGGCCAGATCGTCGGTCTGGCCGATCACGGCGCAGCCCACCGATCGCACCGTACGCTGCAGCCGTCCGATGTCCGGCCGTGTCGTGTAGCCCGGGATGCTCTCGAGCTTGTCGAGCGTGCCGCCGGTATGACCGAGCCCGCGGCCGGAGAGCATCGGCACGAAGGCGCCACAGGCGGCGAGCACGGGGGCGAGCACCAGGCTCACCTTGTCGCCCACGCCGCCCGTGGAGTGCTTGTCGACCACCGGGCCGGGCAGCCCCTCCCAGCGGAGGGTGCGGCCCGAGTCGCGCATGGCGAGCGTCAGCGCCACCGTCTCGTGCTTCGCCATGCCGCGGAAATAGACCGCCATGGCGAAGGCCGCGGCCTGGCCCTCGCCGATGGAGCCGTCGGTGATTCCGCGCACGAAGGCGGCGATCTCGTCGGCATCGAGCGCGATCCCGTCGCGCTTCTTCCGGATCACCTCCTGCGGCAGGAAGGTCATCAGTAGCTTCCGCCCGTTCCGATCGCCTCCTCCCGGCCGGCGACCCGGAGCAGGTCGTCGAGCAGCGACGAGGCGCCGAAGCGGAAGGTGCGCGGGCTCGCCCAGTCCGGTCCCATGATCGCATCGGCGAGGGCCAGATAGGCGGCGGCATCGGCCGCGGTCCGGATCCCGCCCGCAGCCTTGAAGCCGACGCGTCCGCCGGCCTCCTCGATGACGGCGAGAAGGAGCGCCGCGGCCTCGAGCGTGGCCCCCACCGCGGCCTTGCCGGTCGAAGTCTTGAGGAAGTCGATCCCCGCCATCACCGCCGTTCTGGCCGCGGCCGTGATCAGGTCGGGCTCGCGTAAGCTCCCGGTCTCGAGGATGAGCTTCAGCGTCGTGCGAGCGCCCGCCGCCTCGCGGCAGGCCTCGACCAGCTCGCCCACGAGGCCGATGTCGCCGTCCCGGATCGCCTGGATGGGTGCCACCACGTCGACCTCGTCGGCACCGGCCGCAACCGCGGCCGCGGTCTCCTCGGCGGCGCGGGCGAGATCGTCGCTCCCGTCCGGGAAGTTGGCGACGGTGGCGAGCCGCACCGTGCCGCCGGCGAGCCGCTTCCTGGCCAGCGCCAGATGCGCGCGGTAGATGCAGACGGCCGCGGTCCCGTGGCGCTCGGCGCGGTCGCACAAGGCCTCGATCTCGGTCGAGCTCTCGTCGCCGCGCAGGCTCGTAAGGTCGAGCAGCGGAACGGCGCGCGTGGCGAGGTCGGCATCGGCGGTGGCGGTACGGGCGCGGGCGATCAGGGCCGGCAGGTCAGGCGAGGGCAAGGGCGATCTCCGGGAGCGCCGCCTCGAGCAGCCGGCCGACCCGGTCGGCAGCGGCGGCGGCATGGGCCAGGGTCTCGGCGTGGGTGAGGGCGGCGGGCCCGAGTCCCGCCGCGAGGTTGGTGACGATCGAAAGCCCCGCGACCTCGAGCCCGGCGTGGCGGGCGCTGATCGCCTCGGGCACGGTCGACATGCCGACGAGGTCGGCACCCAGCGCCTTGAAGGCGCGGATCTCGGCCGGCGTCTCGAAGGCGGGGCCCAGCGTCGCGAGATAGACCCCGCGCGGCAGCCGTATGCCGAGCCGCTCGGCGGCAGCCGCGAGCAGGCCGCGCAGCCTTCTGGAATAGACCTCGGACAGGTCGACGAAGCGCGGTCCCACCCGCTCGTCGTTCGGGCCGACCAGGGGGTTCAGCCCTTGCAGGTTGATGTGGTCTTCGATCAGGACGATCGAGCCCGGATCGAGGTCCGGCCGGAGCGAGCCCGCGGCGTTGGTGAGGAGCACGGCCTTGCAGCCGATGGCGCGCAGCGTGCGCACCATCGTGTTGATGGGTCCGGCTCCGCCGCCTTCGTAGAAATGGGCCCGCCCGGCGAGGCAGACGACCGGCACGCTCGCGAGCGTGCCCAGCACCAGCCGCCCGGCATGGCCTTCCACGCTCGGCCGCGGGAAGCCCGGCAGGTCGCGGTAGTCGATCACGAGCGGGCTCGCGAGTTGCTCCGCGATCCCGCTAAGGCCCGAGCCCAGCACGATGCCGATCATGGGCAAGGGGCGCCCGGCGACGCGCGCCCGGATCACCGCCGCCGCATCGGCACCGGCAGCTCCGGCCTTGCCGAGATTGTGGCCGCCGAAAGCGTAGGGCAGAAGCTCGCCCAGCGTCACGGTGAGCCGGATACCCTCGGGCCCGCCGAGATGCACGGGCGTGTCGGGCCGGCCGAACTCGACCAGGCGCTGGCGGCAGCCGCCGCACGGGCTGCACAAGGCCTCGCCGCTGCCGGCGACCGCGACCTCGGCGATCACCCGCTCGCCCGCTGCCGCCATGGCGCCGACCGCCGTCGCCTCGGCGCACTGGCCTTGCGGATAGGCGGCGTTCTCGACGTTGCAGCCGGTGAAGATGCGCCCGCTCGCGGTACGGATGGCGGCACCCACGGCGAAGCGCGAGTAGGGCGCATAAGCGTGCTCGCGCGCGGCACGCGCCGCCTGGAACAGCTCGTCGGGACTCACGGATGGTCGGGCTCCGGCCAGAAATCCAAATCGAGAAGCTGGTCGAGGGGGTAGGGGCAGATACGCGGCAGGTCCGGCCAGAGCCCGAGCTCGGGATCGGGGATGGCGCGTTCGACGATGCCCGACGCCTCCTCGTAGGCCTCCCGAACATAGCTTTCGGCGAACCGGCGCAGGCTCGGGCTGCTCTTGAGCAGCCGCGCGAGATCGCCCCGCTGGTTCAGGACCGAGATCCGCCACGAGCGCCGCGGCTCGGCGGACGGACAGAACTGCAGCTTCAGCAGATGCTCGATGACCCGGACGAGCCGGCTGTAGAACTCGCGCCGATCCCGCTCCCCCAAGCTTTCGATCTCCTCGGCGAGGTGGAGCCAGTCGAGCGGCAGGTTGGAGCCGGCCTCGGCTGCGCGGCGCAGTTCAGCCGCCTGGCGCTGCGTCCACAGGTGGAAATCGCGCTCGTAGAGCTCGGGATCGTTCAGGGTCGTCGCCATGAAGGAAGCCTAGCACGGTCGCCGGTGTCGATCATCTTTCCTTCACATAAGGAATGCCGATCGCCTTCGGTGCCACCGCCTTGCCGACGAAGCCGGCGAGGAGAAAGATCGTGAGCAGATAGGGCAGGGCCTGGATGAGCTGCACCGGCACCACGCCGATGCCCGGCAGTGCTGCGCCCTGGAGGCGCGCCTGGGCCGCATCGGTGAAGGCGAACAGCAGGCAGGCGAGGAGCGTCGGCACCGGCCGCCACTTGCCGAAGATGAGGGCGGCGAGCGCCAGATAGCCCCGGCCCGCGGTCATGTCGCGGATGAAGCCCGCGTTCTGGGCGATCGAGAGATAGGCCCCGGCGACACCGCACAAGGCCCCGGTCACCATCAGCGCCCGGTAACGCATCCCCTCGACCGAGATGCCGGCCGTATCCACCGCGGCCGGGTTCTCGCCGACGGCGCGCAGGCGCAGGCCGAAGCGGGTGCGGTAGACCACCCAGGCCACGAGCGGCACGGCAAGGGCGGTGGCATAGACCAGGACGTTGTGGCCGCTCACGATCTCGGCGTAGATCGTGCCGATCACGGGCACGCTGCGTGCGGCCTCCGCGAACGGCAGCTCGATCGGCGTGAAGCGGGCGCCGTCGGCGACCGAGATGCGGCCGGCCTGGTGGAACCAGGCATCGGCGAGCGTCGGCCCCAGGCCCGCCGCGATCACGTTGAGCGCCATGCCCGAAACCACCTGATCGCCCTTGTGGGTGATCGAGGCGAAGCCGTGGACCACGGCGAGGCACCAGCCGAAGGCGATGCCGGCCAGAAGTCCCGCCCAGGCCGAGCCCGTGGTCTGCGCCACCGCGGCCGCGGCAAAGGCCGCTCCCAGCATCTTGCCCTCGAGGGCGATGTCGGTGACCCCGCTGCGCTCGCAGAACAGGCCGGCAAGCGCCGCCAGCACCAAGGGTGTGGCGAGCCGGATCGTGCTGTCGAGGAGGAGCAGGCTCTGCAGGAAGAAATCGGCCGCGGTCATGCGAGGGCGGGCTCCGGGGCCCGGCGGGCGAACAGCGCTTCGAGCTGCGGGCGGAACATGTTCTCGAGCGCGCCCGCGAACAGGATGACGAGCCCCTGGATCACCACGACGAGGTCGCGGTTGATCGCCGGCATGTCGAAGGAGAGCTCGGAGCCGCCCTGGTAAAGAGCGCCGAACAGGATCGAGGCCAGCACGATGCCGACCGGGTGGTTGCGGCCCATCAGCGCCACGGCGATGCCGACGAAGCCGTAGCCGCCGGTGAAGCCCAGGAGCAGACGGTGCTGTGCGCCCAGGATCTCGTTGGTCGCCATGAGGCCGGCGAGCGCTCCCGAGATCGTCATGGCGAGCATGATCCGCCGTGCCGGCGAGATGCCGCCGTAGACGGCCGCGGCCTCGCTCTGCCCGACGACGCGCAGCTCGTAGCCGAGCCGGCTGCGCCAGACGAACAGCCACACGCCGACACAGCACAGGAGTGCCAGCGGCAGGGCGAGGTTCAAGGGTGCATAGCCGAGATCGATGCCCAAAAGCTCGAGCGCCGGCTTCAGGGACGGCATCCAGGCACTCTCGGGGAAGACGACGGTCTCGGGCGAGCTCTGGCCCGGCTTGATCAGCACGTTGACCAGAAGATAGGTCATGATCGCCGAGGCCACGAAGTTCAGCATGATCGTGGTGATGACGACGTGGCTGCCGCGCCTCGCCTGCAGCCAGCCCGGCACGAATCCCCAGACGGCGCCGAAGGCGGCCGCGGCCAGGACAGCCAGCGGCACGGCGAGGATGCCGGGCAGCCAGCCCAGATGGATCGCGACCAGGGTGAGGCCGAGCCCACCGACATAGGCCTGCCCCTCGCCGCCGATGTTGAACAGCCCCGTGTGGAAGGCCACGGCTACGGCGAGGCCGGTGAAGATGAAGTTGGTGGCGTAGTAGAGCGTATAGCCCGCGGCCTCGCCATAGCCGAAGGCGCCGTAGAGCATGAGCCGCACCGCCTCGAGCGGGTTCTCGCCCAGGAGTACCACCACGAGCCCCGAGACGGCGAAGGCGAGCAGGAGGTTGAGCAAGGGCAGGAGCCCGTACTCGGCCCAGGCCGGCAGCTTGCGCGCGATGGCCATTAGGCAGCCCACCCCCATTGCGAGCCGCTTTCCTTAACGGAATAGGTTGTACGCTGTACGTACAAGGCGTGATCAGGAGCTTCGCCGGCAAGCGGACGGCCCTGCTGTTCCAGGGTGGGCCGGTTCGCCACGTGCATCCCGACCTCGCTCGTCAAGCGCGGAAGAAGCTGCTGCTCTTGCATCGTGCGCGGAGCCTCGCCGACCTCGCCGCCCGCCGCGGCAACCATCTCGAGAAGTTGAGCGGGGACCGGGACGGCCAGTGGTCGATCCGGATCAGCGATTAGAGGCGGATCTGCTTCCGCTGGGAGGCCGGCAATGCACATGAGGTCTGGTTCGGCGACTATCACGGCTGAGGAGAGCCAGCGATGGTGATCACGATCGACGACCTGCGGGCCGGGCGCGTCGACTTCTCGGAAGTCGTCGACTCGGAAGGAGTGCCGGTCGGTCCCATCCACCCGGCGAGATCCTGCGGGACTGGATGGCCGAAGAAGGGCTCAGTGCCAATGCGCTCGCCAAGGCGTTGAGGGTGCCGCACAACCGGATCACGGCGATCCTGGCGGGCAAGCGCGCCATCACGGTGGAGACGGCGCTGCGCCTCGCGCGCTATTTCGGCACGAGCGCCGAGCTTTGGATCAACTTGCAGGCCGGCTACGATCTCGAGGTCGCCGAGCGCGAGCTCGGCAGTCGCATCGACGAGGAGGTGGCGCCGCGGCCCGGTCTGCGCGCCGCGGCCTGAGCGACTGAGCACGGAGGCGCTCATCACGCCGCCTCCTGCGTGATCCCGGCCATCAGGCAGCCGATGCGGCGCTCGTCGGCCTCGGCGGGGCCGAGCTCGCCCGTGATCGTGCCGTCGAACATGACGAGGATGCGGTCGGCGAGCGAGAGGATCTCGTCGAGCTCGACCGAGACCAGGAGCACGGCCTTGCCGGCATCGCGCAATCCGACGAGGCGCTTGTGGATGAACTCGATGGCGCCGATGTCGACCCCGCGCGTCGGCTGGCCCACGAGCAGAAGATCGGGGTCGTGCTCCATCTCGCGCGCGAGCACCAGCTTCTGCTGGTTGCCGCCCGAGAAGGACTGCGCCGGCAGCAGCGGGGCCACCGGCCGCACGTCGTAGCCCCGCATCCAGCGCCGGCACAGCTCCACGATCCGGCCGAGCCGCAGGAAGCCGCGCTCGTCGGTATAGTCGGAGGCCGTCTGATAGCCCAGGATCGCGTTCTCGAAGGCCGGAAAGCGCCTGACCAGCCCCATCCGCAGCCGGTCCTCGGGCACGTGCCCGAGCCGCCGCGCACGCGCCTGGGCCGGGTCCGAGACCGGGACACCGCGTAAGAGCACCTCGCCACGCGAAGGCTGCCTGATGCCGGCCAGAGCTTCCATGAGCTCCGACTGGCCGTTGCCGGCGACCCCGGCGATGCCGACGATCTCGCCGGCCCGGACGTCGAAGCTGACACCCTTGACCCGCTTGACGCCCTGCTCGTCCACGACCTCGAGGTTTCTCACCTCGAGCACGGGCTCGCGCGGGCGGGCCGGAGCTTTCTCGACCCGGAGCAGGACCTTCCGGCCCACCATGAGCTCGGCCAGCTCCTCGCGCGAGGTCTCGGCCGTGCGGCGGTGCGCCACCATCTCGCCGCCGCGCATGACGCTCACGTTGTCGGTCACCGCCATGATCTCGCGCAGCTTGTGCGTGATCAGGAGGATCGTCCGGCCCTGGCTCCTGAGGTTGCGCAAGATCCGGAACAGGTGATCCGCTTCTTGCGGCGTCAGCACGCCCGTGGGCTCGTCCAGGATCAGGATATGGGCGCCGCGGAACAGCGCCTTCAGGATCTCGACCCGCTGCTGCACGCCCACCGGCAGATCGGCCACCTTCGCATCGAGATCGACCTCGAGGCCGTAGTCGCGCTCGAGCGCCTCCACCTCGGTCCTGGCCTTGGCGATGCCGGCTCCCAGCATGAAGCCGCCCTCGGCCCCGAGCAGCAGGTTCTCGAGCACGGTGAACGGCTCGACCAGCATGAAATGCTGGTGGACCATGCCGATCCCGGCCCGGATCGCATCCTGCGGTCCCTTGATCGTGCGCTCCCGGCCGTCGACCAGGATCTTCCCGCTATCGGCATGGTAGTAGCCGTAGAGGATGTTCATCAGGGTCGACTTGCCCGCACCGTTCTCGCCGACGATGCCGTGGATGGTGCCCGCCGGCACCACGAGATCGACCGCCTTGTTGGCATGGACGGCACCGAAGCGCTTGTCGATGCCGCGCAGCTCCACGGCCGGCGGCACGGCACCCTGGAGCGGGGTGACGGTTGCGGCCTCCTTCATCCTCGCCGCTCCCGGGCCGGTGCTACTGCTGCGTGGACTGGTAGTCCTTCACCTGCAGCCTGCCCTCGATGATCGCCTGCCTCGCTTCCTCGAGCTTCGCCTGGATATCGGGGGTCAGGATGTCGCGGTTGTACTCGTCGACGGCATAGCCGACGCCCTCCTCCTTGAGGCCGAGGCTGAGCGCACCCGGCTTCCAGGTGCCTTCCTTCGCATCCTTGAAGGCGTTGTAGACCGCGACGTCCACCCGCTTGACCATCGAGGTCAGGACGCTACCCGGATGGAGATAGTTCTGGTTGCTGTCGACGCCGATCGAGTACTTCTTCTTGTCGGCCGCGGCTTCGAGCGCACCCAAACCCGCCTGGCCGGCAGCGGCGTAGATCACGTCCGCCCCCTGGTCGATCTGCGAGA
Source organism: Benzoatithermus flavus (assembly GCF_037908215.1). Classification (NCBI taxonomy): domain Bacteria; kingdom Pseudomonadati; phylum Pseudomonadota; class Alphaproteobacteria; order Geminicoccales; family Geminicoccaceae; genus Benzoatithermus; species Benzoatithermus flavus. The sequence continues at coordinate 141,709 of NZ_JBBLZC010000007.1, forward strand.
TCGCGAGCTCCTTCGCCCGCGACACGTCGGTCCAGGCCGCAGGCGTGGTGCCGGTATAGTTCTGGATCACCTGGCCGTTCGGGTTGACGTGCTTTACACCCTGCTCGTAGCCGAACGCGAAGTTCCGGATCAGCGGGATGTCCATCCCGCCTACGAATCCGACCTTGCCGGTCCGGCTCTTGAGCGCTGCCGCCATGCCGACGAGGAAGCTGCCCTCGTGCTCCTTGAACACGACGGACTGGATGTTGGGCTTGTTCTCCATCGTGTAGTCGATGATGACGAACTTCTTGTCGGGGAACTCGGCCGCTACCTTCTCGAGCGGGGTCGCGAAGGCGAAGCCCACCGCCACCACGATGTCGGAGCGCTGCGCCATGCGCCGCAGCGCCTGGTCGCGCTGGCCCTCGTTCGTCACCTCGAACTCGGCATAAGGGATGCCGGTCTCGGCCTTGAACTTCTCGGCCCCGCGATAGGCGGCCTCGTTGAACGACTTGTCGAACTTGCCGCCCATGTCGAAGATGACGGCCGGCTTGAACTCGGCCGATTCGGCCGTAGCCGCCGCCGTCCCGGCGCCGATGACGCCCAGGATCGCCAGTGCCTTGAGGATCGCACGCATCGTTGCCCCGCCTCTCCCGTGTGCCTCGGCACGAACGGTAAGGGGCGGCTGCGGAATTGCAAGGGAAAGCCGGTGCGCTACCGGAGCGCTCCGGCCAGCGCCTCGGCGATGTGGAGCGTCTTGCGATCGCTACCCTGCTCGATCTGCTCGCGGCAACTGAAGCCGTCGGCGAGGACGAGCGTGGCACCGTCGGCTTGTCGTACTGCGGGCAGCAGCACGCGCTCGGCGAGCATCCTGGAAGCCTCGTACTTCTCGGCCTCGAAGCCGAACGAGCCCGCCATCCCGCAGCAGCCGGACGGCAGGACGCGGTAGTCGAGCCCGAGCCGCTCCAGAAGACGCCGCTCGGCGCCGACATCGAGCACCGCATGATGGTGGCAGTGGACCTGCACCAGCGCCGTCTTGCCGTCGAGCCTCGGCAGCTTCGCGTCGCCGGCCTCGCGCTCCAGGAGCTCGCTGAAGAACAGGCTCTGCCGGCCGAGCTTCTGCGCGAGGCGGTCGTGCGGGAACAGGCCCGGCAGCTCGTCGCGGAACGAGGCGAGGCAGGCGGGCTCGAGCCCGACCAGCGGCACCCCGGCCTCGATCTCCGTGCGCAGAGACTCGAGCGTCCGGCGCCAGAGCTGCTTCGCCGTGTCCAGCATTCCCCAGTCGTAGAGCGGCCGGCCGCAGCACAGGGGCTGCTCGGGGATCGTGACCTCGAAGCCCGCGACCTCGAGCACCCTGGTCGCCGCGATCGCGGTCTCGGGGCGGAAATGGTTGTTGAACGTGTCGGGCCACAAGATCACGCGCCGGCCCCGCTTGCGCCGCTCCGGCCGGTGCTCCTCGAACCAGCCCCGGAAGGTCTGGCTGGCATAGCGCGGCAGGCGCCTCTCTTGCGCGATCCCGCCCGCCCATTTCACCACGGCCGAGAGGCCGGGCGTCTGGGTGAAGGCGTTGGCGAGCCAGGGCACGGCGCCTGCCACCCGCGACCAGCGGTGGATCAGCCCCATGGAGTAGGCCGCGCGCGGCCGCAGCCTGCCGGCATAATGGTGCGCGCGGAACTCGGCCTTGTAGGTCGCCATGTCGACGTTGACCGGGCAGTCGCTTTTGCAGCCCTTGCAGCCGAGGCACCAGTCGAGCGCATCCTCGATCGCATCGCTCTTCCAGCCTTCCCGTAAAGGATCGCCCCGCATCATCTCGAACAGGAGATGTCCCCGGCCGCGGGTGGAGTAGCGCTCCTCGCGCGTCGCCATGTAGCTCGGGCACATGACGCCGTGCTCGGTCGTGTGCCGGCGGCACTCGCCCACGCCGACGCAGCGCATCGCCGCGTGCGCGAAGCTGCCGTGATCGTCCTTGTAGGCGAAGTAGGTCTCGAGCTTCGGCGGCTGGTACTCGGGTCCGAGCCTGAGGTTCGAGGTGATGGGATAGGGATCCACCACCTTGCCCGGATTCATCTTGCCCTCCGGATCCCAGATGGCCTTGAATTCCCGGAAGGCTGCGATCAGTTCCGGTCCGTACATCTTCTCGAGGAGAGCCGCCTTCGACTGTCCGTCACCGTGCTCGCCCGAGATCGACCCGCCGTAGCGCACGACGAGATCGGCCCCTTCGTCCAGGAACTGCCGCCACTTCCTGATCCCGTCCTCGGTGCGCAGGCCGAAATTGATCCGGCAGTGGATGCAGCCGTCGCCGAAATGGCCGTAGAGGACCGAGTCGTAGCCGTATTTGTGGAACAGCGCCTCGAGGTCGCGTAGATAGTCCCCGACTTTGTCCGGCGGGACGGCGGTATCCTCCCAGCCCTCCCAGGCCTCGGGGTGCTTCGGCACGAAGGCGGTGGCACCCAGTCCCGAGCGGCGCACGAGCCAGATCCGCTCCTGCTGCGCCTTGTCCCTGAGGAGTTTCATCGACGGCGCATCGGGGAGCCCCTTCAGCTCCGCCATGAGCTCTTGCGCCTTCTCGGCTGCCTCGTCCTCGCTCTCGCCGCCGAACTCGGCCAGAAGCCAGCCCTTGCCCTCGGGGAGATCCTTGATGTCCTCCTCGTGCAGATGCTTGATGTGCATGAAGTCGAGCAGCATCTGGTCCATGCCCTCGAGCCCCAGGGGCTCATGGGAGAGGACCTGCGGGACGTGATCGCCCGCCTCGTAGACCGAGGGATAGCCCAGGACCAGGAGCATGCGCACGGGTGGGCTCGGCACGAGGTCGAGCTCGGCTTCCAGGATGGCGACACAGGTGCCCTCGCTGCCGACGAGTGCTCGCGCCACGTGGCAGCCGTTCTCGGGCAGAAGGTCGTCGAGGTTGTAGCCCGAGACGCGCCGCGGGATCTTGGGATAGCGTTCGCGGACGAGGTTGGCGTAGCGCTGCCGCAGCTCGTCCAGGCGGCGGTAGATCTCGCCCCGCCTGCCGCCCGCGGCGACGATCGCGCGCAGCTCCTCCTCGCTCGTAGGACCCACCCGCATCCGCAGCCCGTCATAGGTCAGGATCTCGAGCGAGCGTACATTGTCGGCGGTCCGCCCGGCATAGACGGAGTGGACGCCGCACGAGTTGTTGCCGAGCATCCCGCCCAGCGTGTTGTGATCGTGGGTCGAGGGGTCGGGACCGAAGGTGAGATGGTGCTTCTCGGCGGCGTTCCTGAGATCGTCCAGCACGCAGCCCGGCTCGACCCGCGCCCGCCGCCCCTTCGGGTCGAGCTCGAGGACGCGGTTCAGGTATTTCGACCAGTCCACCACCACGGCGACGTTGCAGCACTGCCCGCACAGGCTGGTGCCGCCGCCGCGCGAGAGGAACGGCACCTGGTGCTCGCGGCAGATCCGCATGGTCTTGACCACGTCGTCGATCGTCTTCGGGATCACCACCCCGATCGGCACCTGGCGGTAGTTCGAGGAATCGGTGGCGTAGAGCGCCCGGCTGCCGGCATCGAACCGCACCTCGCCCTGGATCGCGGCACGAAGCGCCGCCACGAGCCCCGGATGGCCCTTCACCGCATCGGCATCGGCCTCGGCGGCGATGCGGCCCGTGGACGAGCGGCGGAGCACGCGTATCCAGCGCTGCCGCCCGCCGTTCACGATCTCGCTGGACCAGCCGCTCGGAATGCCACGCGCCATGGATGTTCTCCCCCTTGCTCAGGCGGCGAAGCGCTCCGCGTCCGCTCGCTTGAAGGCGAGCCCGTTGCCGGGACGGCCGAGATCGGGGCGGATCAGGCCGCCCTTCGGCTCGGGCGCGCCGTCGAACAGCATGGCCTCGATCCGGGCGTGGTCGTGGAACCACTCGATGTGGCGCAAGCGTGGTGCTGTGCAGCAGACCGCGAGATGGAATGCCGGTGCGGTATGCGCCGAGAGCGGCAGACCATGCGCATCCGCCAGGGCCGCCGCCTTGAGGAAGCCCGTGATCCCGCCGCAGCGCGTCGCATCCGCCTGCAGCACGTCGACCGCACCCGCCTCCAGCATCCGCCGGAAATAGAACGGATCGTAGCCATATTCCCCGGCCGCGATCTCGAGCCCGGCCGGCCCCTGGTCGCGTAAGAGCCGCAGGCCTTCGAGATCGTCGCTCGAAACCGGCTCCTCGAACCAGGTGACACCCATCCCGGCGAACCGTTCGGCGAACCAGAGCGCCTGCTTCCTGGTGAGCGCACCGTTCGCGTCTACCATGAGCTCCGCACCGGTGCCCGCGATCGCCGCGAGCGCCACCTGCGCCCGGTCGAGATCGCGCGAAGGTTCGCTGCCGATCTTCATCTTCACCCAGCGGCAGCCGAGATCCCTCGCCCAGCCGCCGAGCTGTTCCTCGAGCCGCTCGTCGGAATAGGTCGTGAACCCGCCGCTGCCGTAGATCGGCACCGCGTCCCTGGCCTTGCCCAGGAGCGAGGCGAGCGGCACGTCCAGAAGCCGCGCCTTCAGGTCCCAGAGTGCCCCGTCCACGGCCGAGATCGCGGTGGCGGCGAGCCCGCGCCAGCCGATGTTGCGCACGACCCTCACCATCGCCTCCCAGTGCCGCGGCACGGCGAAGGCATCGCCGCCGCTGACGATCGGCACGAGCACGCGCTCGATCAGGCCGGCGGCCGTGGCGTGGGTGTAGCTGTAGCCTAGCCCGGTCCGTCCGCCGGCCACGGCCTCGACCAGAACGAGCGTGGTCTCGCTCCAGGCGATGGTGCCGTCCGCTTCGGGCGCGTCGGTCGGGACGGTGTAGGCGCGTGCCCCGACGCGCTCGATCGCTGCCGCGTCAGCCGCCATGACACGTCCGCCCTCACACCAGCTCGCGCACCTTGTCGGCCGCCACGGTGAGCGCGATCTTGCCGCGGTTGGGCGTGCCGCGGGCGAGCGCCTCCGCGAAGTGCGCCGCCTGCTTTACGTCGATCCGCGGCGGCATCGGCGGCTCGTGCGGGTCGACCACGGCCTCGATCACGCCCGGCCCCGGTGTCATGAGCGCCTCACGCAGGATCTCGCCGCACCGGGCCGGGTCCTCGATCCGCCAGCCGTTCACCCCCATGCCGCGCGCCACGGTCACGAAGTCGATCGGCTGCAGCTCGCAGACATATTCCGGGTTGCCCAGGAACACCATCTGTTCCCACTTGATCTGGCCCAGCACGTTGTTCTTGATGACGATCACCTTCACGTCGAGCCCGTACTTGGCGCAGGTCGCGAGCTCGCCGATCAGCATGGTGAGGCCGCCGTCGCCCACGAACGCCACCACCTGCCGCTGCGGATAGGCCGTGGCCGCCGCGATGGCATAAGGCAGGCCGCAGGCCATGGTGGCTAGGTTGCCCGAACACGAGAACTGCATCGAGCCGCGCATCGTGACGTGCCGCGCCACCCAGGTCGTGATGGTGCCGGAATCGGTGGCGAGGATGGCATCGTCGCGCAAAAGCTTGTTCAGCTCGTGTGCCACCACCTGCGGCTTCATCGGCACGTCGGTGCGCGTGCCGCGCTCCTCCATCAGCGCCCGCCACTCCTTCATCCCGGCCTGCGCCGTCTCGAGGAAGGAGCGGTCGGTGTGGTGCTCGAGCCGCGGCAGCAGCATCTGCAACGAGCGCGCCGCATCGCCCACGAGCGCCGCCTCGACCGGATAGCGCAAGCCCACCCGCTTGGGATCGAGCTCGATCTGGATACCGCGCGCCTGGCCGGGCTTGGGGTAGTATTCGATATAAGGGAAGCTGCTGCCGACGATGAGAAGGGCGTCGCAGTTCTCCATCGCGTCCTGCGAGGGCCGGGTGCCGAGAAGGCCGATGCCGCCCGTGGCATAAGGGCTGTCGTCGGGGATCGCACCCTTGCCGAGGAGAGGGGTCACCACCGGCGCTCCGAGGCGCTCCGCCACCGCCAGAAGCTCGCTCCTGGCCCCCAGAGCTCCGCGTCCGGCGAGGATGCAGGGCTTCCTGCTCGCGTTCAGGATCGCCGCCGCGCGTGCCACCTGGTCCTCGCCCGGTACATGGGCGCCCAGCGCGAACAGATCGGCGACATGGCCCGGCAGGTTGCGCTTGGCGCGCAGATCCTTGCCCACGGGCTCGGACTGGATGTCGACCGGGATCGTGACGTGCGCCACGCCGCGACAGGCGAGCGCCGTGCGGCAGGCGAGCTCGACCACGTTCTCGACGTGTGCCGCCCCCATGATCCGGGTGTTGTAGACCGCGACGTCCATGAACAGCTTGTCGAGCTCGACGTCCTGCTGGGTGAAGGTGCTCAAGAGGTCGTGAAACTGGAGTCCGGTGATCGCGAGCACCGGTGCGCCGTCGAGCTTCGCGTCATAGAGCCCGTTCAGGAGATGGATGCCGCCCGGCCCCGAGGTGGCGAGGCAGACGCCGAGCCGGCCGGTCCATTTCGCGTAGCCGGTGGCCATGAAGGCGGCAGCCTCCTCGTGGCGCACCTGGACGAAGCGGATCCGGTCCTGGCGCGTGCGCAAGGATTCGATGACGCCGTTGATGCCGTCGCCGGGAATGCCGAAGATCGTGTCCACCCCCCAGTCGATCAGCGTCTCGACCAGGATGTCGCCGGCGGTCGTGGCCATGGTCGCTTCTCCTCGCCAAAAAACGGGCTCCTGAAGGTCGCGGCAGGAAGCTTTGCGGAAGTCGCGGTGGAGCTTGGAGCGCTATTGTCCGGTTAACCCAGGCGGCGTTCGGCCCGTTCCTGGGGCGGAGGTTAAATCGACGTCAGCTTCGGGGAACGCGGCCGGCAGTTGAGCGATAGGAGATGACGATGAAGTGCAGGCTGCTCGACACGAGCCCGTCCGGCCTCAGAACCCTCGTCGCGGTGTTCGATACCGGCGACGAGGTCATGGCGGGCCTGAAGGAGCTCGCCACGAAAGAGAAGCTGACCGCAGCGCAGCTTTCCGCCATCGGTGCGTTCGTGAAGGCCGAGCTCGCCTATTTCGACTGGGACAAGAAGCAGTACCAGCCGATCCGGGTCGACGAGCAGGTCGAGGTCGCCTCGATGCTGGGCGACATCGGCGTCGACGACGGCGGCGCGCCGGCGCTGCACGTCCATCTCGTCCTCGGCCGCCGCGACGGCAGCGCGGTTGCCGGTCACCTCGTCGAGGCCACGGTGCGCCCGACTCTCGAGGTCGTGATCACCGAGACCCCGGCCCACCTCCACCGCCGGCAGGACCCCGCGACCGGCCTCGCCCTGATCCGGTTCTAGGTCGTGCCGCTGGAGGGGTGCCGGCCGAGCGCCCGGCGTGGCTCGCGCGCGGGCTCGGGCGCAACTCCCGTCTTCAGCACCTGTTACAGGCGATCCACCCTGGGAGATCAGCCTTGGCCCTCGAGCTCCACGTCATTCTCAGCAGCACCCGTCCGGGTCGGGTCGGCGCCACCGTCGCGCATTGGTTCCATGGCCTCGCCGTCGAGCACGGGAAGTTCGACGTCGAGCTGGTCGATCTCGCCGCGTTCGACCTGCCCGTCTACGACGAGCCCCGGCATCCCGTGCTCCAGCAGTACGAGCACGAGCACACCAAGCGCTGGGCGGCCAGCGTGGCGGCCGCGGATGCCTTCGTGTTCGTCACCCCGGAATACAATTACGGCCCCACACCCGCCCTCCTGAACGCGCTCGACTACGTCTACAAGGAGTGGAACTACAAGCCGGCCGCTTTCGTCAGCTACGGCGGCATCTCGGGCGGCATCAGGGCGGTGCAGATCACCAAGCACACCCTGACCACGCTCAAGATGGTACCGCTGGTCGAGGCGGTAGCGATCCCGATGGTCGCGCAGCACCTGGACGAGAACAGGCAGTTCAAGCCCGGCGATGTGCACATCAGTTCCGCCAGGACCATGCTCGACGAGCTCCTGCGTTGGGCGGAGGCGCTGAAGCCCATGCGGAACCCGGCCTAGGCGTTCGTTCCCGCGGTGACGAGCCGCGATTTCGCCGCCTCCACCTCCAGCCAGGCGAGGAACGCCGCCACGCGCGGGTTGGCGGCGTGTCCCTCGGGTGTCACCACGTAATAGGCGTAATCCGCCGGCCGGCTCTCGGTGAACGGCCGCACCAGCCTTCCGGCCGCGAGATCGTCGGCGCAGAGTCCGCTCCGGCCCAGCGCCACACCGAGGCCGCGCAGCGCCGCTTCCATCAGCATGGTGGCGTCCGTGAAGCCGGGGCCGCGGTCGGCATCGATCCTGCTCACCCCGGCGTCGCGCAGCCAGTGGCGCCAGTAGAGCGAAGGCTCCTCGCCCGTGAGCGCACGGTCGTGGAGGAGCGTGTGATGGCGCAGGTCGTCGAGCCGGCGCAAGGGATGACGGCCGGCGAGAAGGCTGGGCGCGCAGACCGGAAACACCTCCTCGGTGAGCAACAATCGGGTGTCCAGCCCCGGATAGATCCCCTTACCGTAGCGGATGCCGAGATCGACGTCCTCGCGGGCGAAGTCGACGCTTCTGAGCTCGCTCCTGACCGTCACCTCGATCTCGGGATAGGTCTCGATGAATCCGCCCAGGCGCGGCATCAGCCAGCGGGCGGCGAAGGAAGGGATCACGGAGATGACCAGCGGACCGGCGCGCTCACCGCCGCGCATGTCTTCGACCGCACGCGCGAGATGCGCGAACGCCTTCTCGAGCTCGGGCAGCGCCCGCCGTGCCGCCTCGCTCACCACGAGCCCGCGCGGCAGCCGCCGGAACAGCGCGACCCCGAGATCGGCCTCGAGCTGCCGGATCTGCTGGCTGACCGCGGCCGGGGTCACGGCGAGCTCGTCGGCGGCCTTGGCGAAGCTGCCATGGCGTGCCGCGGCCTCGAAAACGCGCAAGGCATGGAGCGGCGGCAGACGGCGCTGCATCGGATGACCAAGTACCGCTAATCCTTAGCCTCAGATTTTATCGTTTGAGGCCGAGCAAGTCTAATCCTACCTTCTGCTCGTTCCCCCGAACATCCCCGAAGGGAGCCGGACGATGATCGCTCTCCCCCGTCTCGCCCACCCGACCGCGACCCGGAGCAGGCGCCCGGCGGCCACACGGGGCCGTGGCCTCGGTATCATCACGGTTCTGGACGCCTGGATCGAGCGCTACCGGCAGCGCCGGGCGCTGCTCGAGCTGAACGACCACATGCTCAAGGACATCGGCCTCAGCGCCGCCGATGCCTGGCGGGAGGGAAGAAAGCCGTTCTGGCGGGCCTGAGCCGCCCGTGGTGGCTCAGGCGCTCCGGATCCTCGGGGCCGCCGCCCGGCGCAGCCGGTCGCGGACGGCCTCGCCCAGGCCATGGGCCGGGATCGGCATCACGGCGATGGCGCGCGCCCCGCTCCGGTCGAGCTCGCGCAGCATGGCGAACAGATTGCGCGCCGCCTCGGCCGGATCGCCGCTCGGGCTCAGGTTGCGCACGGTCAGCGCCCCTTCGAGCGGCCTCGGCCCGAAGGCGAGGAGCGCTTCGTCGGGGGCGACGCTCGTCGCATCGAGCCGCACCGGCAGGCGCGGCGCATAGTGGCTCGCGAGCTGGCCCGGTGAGCGCGGCGCTTTCGCGTCGCCTCCCTCCGCGAGCGGTCCCACCAGCCGCTCGAGCGTCTCGCGGTCGAGCCCGCCCGGCCGCAGGATGCACGGTGTCGGACCGCTCAGATCGAGCACGGTGCTCTCCACGCCCACGGGGCAGGGGCCGCCGTCGAGCACGATGTCGACGGCCTCGCCCAGATCCGCGGCCACGTGCTGCGCCGTGGTTGGGCTCACGAGGCCCGAAGGGTTGGCGCTGGGCGCCGCCACCGGCAGGTCCGTCGCCCGCAGCAGCGCTCGCGCCACCGGATGCGCCGGCACGCGCACGGCCAGCGTGTCGTGCCCGGCGGTGGCATTGGCCGCGATGGCGCAGCCCGTCCGTCGCGGCAGGACGAGCGTGAGCGGACCCGGCCAGAAAGCCTCGGCCACGGCGCGAGCGCGTGCGTCGAGTGCTGTCAGGGCCGCAGCCGCGGCGAGATCCGCGACGTGGACGATGAGAGGATTGTGCGCCGGCCGGTTCTTCGCCCGGTAGATGCGGGCGATGGCTTCCGGATCGGTCGCGATGCCGCCGAGCCCGTAGACGGTCTCGGTCGGGAAAGCGACGAGGCGGCCCTGGCGCAAGGCCAGGGCCGCCTCCCGAATCGCGGCCGGTGTGGGCTCGAGGATGCGGCTCAAGCGGCCTCCGGAAGCCCGCTCAGGTCGCGAGCCCGCGGCGCAGCCGGCTGAGGCCGGCCTCGGCCAGGGCCGTGACCAGCGCCAGCTTCAGCGAATCGCCGAGGAGGAAGGGCAGCACGCCGAGCGTGAAAGCCTTCTCGATGCCCACGAAGGTGGCGAGCCACGCCACGCCCAGCGTGTAGTTGACGACGATCGCGGCGAGCACGCCGAGGCCCGTCACCAGCCAGTGGCGCGAGCGCTCGGCGACCCAGCCGGTGATCGCGGCCGCGGGCAGCCAGCTCACGATGTAGCCGCCGGTCGGGCCCAGGATGTAGGGCAGACCGATGCCGCGCTCGGGCGTGCCGGCGAAGACGGGAAGGCCCACGGCACCTTCCAGGATGTAGAGGGCGACGGTCGCGACCGCGAGACGTGGCCCGTAGGCGATGCCCAGGAAGAACACGACCGCGGTCTGCATCGTGATCGGCACCGGGTAGAACGGCACCTGGATCTTGGCCGAGGCCCAGAGCAGCAGGCTGCCGAGCACGGCCAGGACCACGGCGCGCAGCATCCGCTGCTCGCTGCGGGTGGCCGGCCAGAGCCGGTCGACGAGGGTGGGGGTCAAGGAGGCGGAAGCAGCCATGGCCTGTCCCTGCGCAAGGGTTTCGTCGTCGAGCGCCGGATCATAGGGACCGACTCCGCGACGGCAAGCCTTTCGCCTCGCGACCGCCGCTCGTCAGCGACCGAGCGCCCGCCAGCCGATGTCGCGCCGGCAGAAGCCCTCGGGCCAGTCGATCCGGTCCACGGCGGCATAGGCGCGGTCCCTGGCCTCGGCCAGCGTCGAGCCGAGCGCTGTCACGTTCAACACGCGCCCGCCCTCGGCGAGGAGCCGGCCGTCTGGCGCCCGCTTCGTGCCGGCATGGAACACGAGAAGATCGGGCTCGTCCTTCAGCATCTCCAGGCCCCGGATCGCCGTGCCCTTCCGGTAGCTGCCAGGATAGCCGCGGCTCGCCAGCACCACCGTGATCGCATGCCGGGGCAGCCAGCGCACGCTCATGTGGTCGAGCACGCCGTCCACGGCCCCCAGGAAGAGCTGGCCGATATCGGTCATCAGCCGCGGCAGGATCACCTGGCACTCGGGATCGCCGAAGCGGACATTGTACTCGATCAGCTTCGGGCCGTCCGCGGTCAGCATGAGGCCGGCATAGAGGATGCCGGTGAAAGGAGCGCCTTCCGCCGCCATGCCGGCGAGGGTCGGACGGACGATCTCGGTCATGACCCGCTCGACCGTGGCGGGATCGAGCCTGGGTGCCGGCGAGTAGGCGCCCATTCCGCCCGTGTTCGGCCCCTGGTCGCCGTCGAAGGCGCGTTTATGGTCCTGGGCCGTGCCGATTTCGAGCGCGTGGCGGCCGTCGCAGAGCGCGAACAGGCTCGCCTCCTCGCCTTCCAGGAACTCCTCGATCACGACCGTCTCGCCGGCGGCCCCGAAGCTGCCGGCGAAGGCGGCATCGACCGCCGCGAGCCCTTCCTCGACGCTCATCGCGACCACCACACCCTTGCCGGCCGCGAGCCCGTCGGCCTTGACGACGACGGGCGCACCCTTCGCCTCGACATGGGCGCGTGCCGCTGCGTGCTCCTCCTTGCCGAAGGTGCGGAAGGCGGCGGTCGGGATGCCGTGGCGGGCGCAGAAAGCCTTCGTGAACGCCTTCGAGCCCTCGAGCCGGGCCGCGGCCGCGCTGGGTCCCAGCGCTTTGATCCCGGTCGCGCGCAGACGATCGACCAGGCCCAGCACCAAGGGCTGCTCCGGGCCGACCACGACGAGCCCGACCCGCTCGGTTTCCGCCAGCGCCACGAGTCCGGCGACATCGTCGGCCGCCACGGGGATGCAGCGCGCTTCTTCCGCGATCCCGGCGTTGCCCGGCGCGCACAGGACCTCGCTCACGAGCGGCGACGCGGCGAGCGCCCAGCACAAGGCATGCTCGCGCCCGCCCGAGCCCACGACCAGCACCTTCATCGAAAAGGGCTCCTCATCGGGAACAGCCACCAGCGACGCGCGTCACCTACCGGCTCACCGCCCTGCGGTCCATGGGGCAGATGCGCGGGAAGCCCCGGAAAGCTCGCTCGCGGGCGGGACGCAGGCGCACCGTTCACCATGCCCGAGTATGTCCACGAGCGCGGAACGGCTCACGATGAACAGCTTGGTGGTCGAGCCGATCGCATGGTAGACATGTTTGATAAAAGACGAATCATGGCCGGTCGAATGCCAAACGCTCCGTCTGAGGATCTCGTGGCGGAGAGCAAGGGGAAGCAGGGCATGCAAGCACGGCAACGGGAGGCGCCATGCGGCCCGGTCGCCCCGTCTCGTGCCGTTGATGCGTGCGAGGCGATGCTGCCGCTGCGGGCCGTACCGGCGATGCGTGCCATCAGCTTCGAAGCGGCGGAGCGGGCGCTGCACCAGGGGTTCCCCCATTCCTCCCTGCGGCCGGCGCCTGTGCCAGGCAGGGCCGGCTGCCACCGTGACCCGGCATCGCGCTGGAATGCGGCTTCGGTCATTTCGGCGACTTCGCCCGCGACTACGAGCGCCGCTTCGGCGAGAGCCCGAGCGCCACCCTGCGGCGGCACCGATCCCGGCCGTCAAAGGCCCCTTGCGCGCCGATGGTTCTGCTTGCGTCTGGCCGATAGCGCACCGGGGACCGTCCAGTATCGTATGCTCCACCGGAAGCCGGCCGCCGGGCCTGCGTCCGGGAAGCAGGGGGAAGTCCATGAACTCCAGGAAATGCGCCGCCGAGGCGATCGGCACGTTCTGGTTGACCTTTGCCGGCTGCGGCAGTGCCGTGCTGGCGGCCGCCTTCCCGCAGGTCGGGATCGGGCTCCTGGGCGTTTCGCTCGCCTTCGGCCTCAGCGTGGTCACGATGGCCTATGCCATCGGCCACATCTCGGGCTGCCACCTCAACCCGGCCGTCACCGTGGGCCTCACCGCCGGCGGCCGCTTCCCGGCCGCGGACGTGGTGTCCTACATCGCGGCGCAGGTGATCGGTGCGATCGTCGCCGGAGCGGTGCTCTACGTGATCGCGAGCGGTGCCCCCGGCTTCGATCCCGGCAAGGGCTTCGCCGCCAACGGCTACGGCGTCCACTCGCCCGGACAGTACGGCCTCCTGGCCGGCCTCCTCGTGGAAGTGGTGATGACCGGGATGTTCCTGTTCATCATCATGGGATCGACCCACGGCAAGGCGCCGGCGGGCTTCGCACCGCTCGCGATCGGGCTCGGGCTCACACTCGTCCACTTGGTCTCGATCCCGGTGACCAACACCTCGGTCAACCCGGCGCGCAGCACCGGCGTCGCCCTGTTCGCGGGCGGCTGGGCCTTGGGCCAGCTCTGGCTGTTCTGGATCGCCCCGCTCCTGGGCGGTGCTGCCGGCGGCGTGCTCTATCGCTGGCTCAGCGGCGAGCAGGAGGCCATGGTAACGGGCACGAAGCCCGAGCGCGTGGAAGCCGCCTGACGCACGGGGGAAAGCCTGCGGCCCGCGCCGCTCCATCGGGAGAACGCGGGTTTCGCCCGATGGAGCGGCTGAAGCCGGCCGCCCTAGCTGTTCTGCCGCCGCTGGCGCAGGGCCTCGTCCTGGGGGAGGGTGAAGCCGAACAGCACCTGGTAGCCCGCGGCCCCCTGCTTCTGGCCGACGAAGCGCTGGCTGAAGGTCTCCGTGACCCCGCCGCGGCGAGCACCTGGCGCGAGGTCGATCTTCGCCACGTAGTCCTGACGGTCGAGCACGTCGCCGTTGGGAGCACTGACGGCGACGAAGTAGGGTACCTCGATGCGCCCGCCGTTCCTGAGCGCAGGGCCGGGCTGCACCGTCACGTCGACCGCGATGTCGACCGCGAGATCGTTCCCGTCGGGCCGGCAGCTCCCGTCGATGTTCTCGAGCGCGGCGCGATAGGCGGGCTCGCCCGAGCCGTCGGCCGCCGGCTGCTCGAGGCTGCCGAGGCCGTTGATGATGGCGACCCGCGGGCAAAGCGAGGCTGCCGGCGCCGCTGCGCTGCGGGTGCTCGTGCAGCCGGCGAGTGCTCCTGCCGCGAGCAGGAGGACGAGAGGGGCACGGGCCTTCACGCCGGGAGCACCTTGTGCGTGCCGTCGCACAGCGGCTGCTTTCGGGTGTGCTTGCAGCCGCAGAACCAGACCGGGCCGGCCTTCTCGGCGATCCACCTCACGGGGGAGAAGCCCGTCCCTTTGTGCGAGCCGTCGCAGAACGGCTGCTTCGCGCTGCGGCCGCAGGCGCACCACCAATAGGCCTTGCCGGCTTCGACCTCGACCTTGAACGGTGCTCTCTGCGCGATCACCCGCTCGTCCATTCTCGCTCCGCTCCGCTGGTCCGAAATCGGCTCCCTCGGCCCGATCACGGGCTTGGCGTAGCCACCGGCCGGCGCCCTGACAAGGGGGAACGAACGGGGGCGGAAGCTGCGGAGACCCCTTTGCCGAAGGGGCATCTGCCCTTACACTTCGTTCCCTTGAGGGTGGTGAGCGGATGCTGGCGCCGGATCGGTTGGGAGCGATACTGAGGGGGAGCGAGGTCCCGCGGCCGCGTGGCCGGCTGGCTGCGCTCGATCTCGGCACCAACAACTGCCGTCTCCTGGTGGCCGAGCCGACCGCGCAGGGCTTCAAGGTCGTCGACAGCTTCTCGCGCATCGTGCGGCTGGGCGAGGGACTCGCCAGCACCAACCGGCTGAGCGAGCGCGCCATGATCCGTACCATCGCCGCCCTCAAGGTCTGCCGCCGCATCATGGACCGTCACCGCGTCACGCGGATGCGCTGTGTCGCCACCGAGGCCTGCCGGCGCGCGCGCAACGGCCTGGACTTCATCCGCCGTGTCTGGCGAGTCACCGGGATCGAGCTCGAGCTTCTGGACCAGGACGAGGAGGCGCGGCTCGCCATGCTGGGCTGCCTGCCTTTGGTCGATCCCGAGGCCGACCAGCTTCTGATGCTCGACATCGGCGGCGGCAGCACCGAGCTCCTGTGGCTCGACCGGCACGAGCCGCTCGGTGCCCGCGAGCCCGGCTACATCCTCTCGATGCCCCTGGGTGTCGTGACGCTCTCCGAGAGCTTCGGCAGCCGCACGAGCCCCGAGGTCTATGCCGGCATGGTGACGGCCGTGCTCGACCATCTCGCCCGCGTGCAGCCGCCGCCGGTCGCGCGGGCCTCGGGCGTGCGCCGCTTCCAGATGCTCGGCACCTCGGGCACGGTCACCACGCTGGCCGCCGTGCATCTGGGCCTGAGACGCTACGACCGGCGCAAGGTCGACGGGCTCTCGCTGCCATTCGCGGTGATCGAGGCCATCTCGCGCCATCTGCGCGCTCTCGACGACGCCGAGCGCGCCGCTCATCCCTGCATCGGCAGCGGCCGGGCCGATCTCGTGGTCGCCGGCTGCGCCATCCTCGAAGGGGTCCACCGCTTCTGGCCGTTCGAGCAGCTCCGGGTCGCCGATCGGGGCCTGCGCGAGGGCATCCTGAGCGCGCTCGTGGGCCAGAGCCTGCGCCAGGCCCTCATTCCGGTCGATGCCTGCGCATGACCACGGGCCGCAACGTCAAGACACGGCTCAAGACCGCGAAGGGCCGGACCGTCTCCTCGCAGCGCTGGCTCGAGCGCCAGCTCAACGATCCTTACGTCCACGAGGCCAAGAGGCAGGGCTGGCGTGCCCGCTCCGTGTTCAAGCTGAAGGAGCTCGACGAGCGCTTCGGCCTCCTGAAGCGCGGCGCCCGTGTGCTCGACCTCGGTGCGGCGCCCGGAAGCTGGTCCCAGTACGCCGTCAAGCGTGGCTGTCGCGTCGTCGCGGTCGATCTCCAGCCCGTCACGCCCGTTCCGGGTGCCCTGATCATCGAGGGCGACTTCCTCGATTCCGCCGTGCAGGAGCGCTTGCGCGAGCTTCTGAACGGTCCGGCCGACGTGCTCCTGAGCGACATGGCGGCGGCCGCGACCGGCCAGCGCGCGGTCGACCGGCTGCGTGCCGAGGCGCTGGGCGAGACCGTGCTCGACTTCGCGTGCGAGGTTCTGACTGCGGGCGGCTCTTGCGTCGTCAAGCTGGTCAAGGGTGCGGAGGCCGCGCTGATGCCGAAGGCGCTCGAGCTGTTCCAGACCGCGAAGGTGGTGCGGCCCAAGGCGACGCGCGCCGATTCTTCGGAAGTGTTCCTCGTGGCGCGCGGCCGCAAAGGTGCTCCACCCGCGAGCGGCGCCGGCGAGGGGAGCTAGCGCATCCCGCATCCCGCCAGCGCCTGCTCCGGCCGAAGCCGTGGAGCGTGGCGAGCTGTCGCCGCGCTCTATGGCATGCCTACCGCGCCAGGCCGATCGCGTAGATGGTGAGGTTCGCCGGATCGGACACCTCGTGATCCTTCCCGGCCGCCGTCCACGTGCTGGGACTCGAAGGATAGATGGCGGTCAGGAGATTGCCGGCGCCGGTCCAGTTGTCGATCGCGCCACCACCGCTGATCTGGAAAGGAAACCCGACCGATACCGTCCCGCTCGGGTGGGCGGCGACACCCGTGGTCGCGGAGGCGATGATCATCCGCGGCCCGCGCGCGCCGTTGCGCGCCCTGATGCCGATCACGTAGGCGGTGATGCTCGCCGGATCGGGATGGATGTGGTCCTTCGAGCGCGCCTCCCAGGTCCGGCGCGACGACGGGAAACTCGCCGTCAGCAGGTTGCCGTTCCCGGCATAGTCGACCCTGGCGCCGCCGCCGGTCATCACGTAGCCGAACGGCACGCTGACCGAGGCCGTCGGGTGCGGCGCCACGGCGCTGGTGGACTGGCGCACCTGAACGTCCCACCGATTGAACGGATCGAAGAGCCCGATCGCGTAAGCCGTGATGATCGCCGGATCGGAGATGTCGTGATCCTTGCTGTCGGCGATCCAGCGCCTCCCCATGGGATAAGACGCCGTCAGGATGTTGCCGGCGCCGTTGTAGTCGACCCTGGCGCCACCGCCGATGAGCTTGTACCCGAAGGGAACCCTGGCTTCGGCGTGCGGATGGGCCGCCACGCCGGAGGTCGCGGAGAAGATCTGGATGACCAGCGGCGGCAGCCGCGGCCTTTCCGCTGCCTCGGCGACCGGCACGATCCCGTCCGGCACGATGCTCGGCAAAGGCAGCTCGCCGAGCGCGACCCGGATCGCCTTGCCTTCCTGCACGCCGCAGCCCGCGTCGCTCGCGACGGCCGGCACGCCGCCCAGCAGCTCCTCGCCCGACGCGGGCGGGCAGGTCGCCGCACGACTCGACGGGCCGGCGAGCAGGAGGATGCCCGCCAACCCGGCGAGGGCGACGAGACCGTTCCTGCCAAGTTTCCGAAGCCTTTCGATACGATGGATCATAGGCTTGCCCTCCTCGGCCGGCCCGAGCTTCTGCCGGCGATGATCGATCCTTGCTGACGATCCGGGGCTGAGCCAGAGAAGTGACTCTGTCGATATCTTCCCCTTATGAGGCGCTCGAAAAGGAGTCGTCAAGGCATTATTTCGATGAAACCATTCCGCTTCATGGCAACCGGCGGAATGCAATAGGCTGACGACCGTGCGAAATTTCGGCCGGATAAATATTCGCTGAGACCTGCCCGCCTCGTCGGGTATGACGCCGGATCGTGGGCATCGCCATCGAACGCTGCGAGAGGCCAGCCGCCTGTCCGATGGCGAAGCGCTGCCCCGATGGCCATGGCCGGAGCAGCGCGGGCGACCACGCTCGTCCCGTGAGGACGGCGAGCGGAGAGCCAGTCGGCATCACGGGCAGCGCGCGTGCAGCTTGCCGTTCAAGGACTGGGTCTTGAAGATGAGCTGGACGTCGAGCTCGCGCGCGTCCTGGCAGAAACGGTCCATCTTGCGCCGGATGTTCGTGTACTCGACCACGAACACTGGCTTGTCGGCCTCGCGGAAGGCTTTCAGGGGCTCGCACGCGTTCTTGCTGAAGCAGGATTCGGCGACCAGGAAATCGAAGTCCTGGACCAGCTCGGGCACGAGCTCGAAGCTGTTCCTGAGCGCCACGGCGAGGCCGTAGCGCCTGGCCTCGTCCGCGAGCCAGCGGTTGTAGGCGATCTGGTCCTTGGCGTTCAGGGGAAAGCCGGTCTGGTTGGCGTAGCCGTCGACATTGTCGAAGTCGACCGCATCGAAGCCCTTGCGCTGACAGAGCTCGAGCCGCTTGTCCAGGATCCGGCCGAGCGCGTCGCGCTCGCGAATGTCGACCCAGCGCTCGTTGGGCCAGCCCGAGAAGGCGCGCCCGATCAGCTTCTTCGGGTAGGCATCGGCATCGGGCCGCCAGCTCTCCCACGCCCCCGCATTGATGTAGCAGGCCGTACGAGCACCTTTGGCTTTCAGCGTCTTGATCTGCTCGGGCGAGGTGTCGAACAGGTCGAGCTCGATCAGGCCTACCGGACGGACCAGGTTGAACGGCGTGGTGAGCTGGATGTCGAAAAGTTGGCGCTGGTCGGGCTTCCAGGACGAGGCCGCCAGCACCTGGCCAGCCGTCAGGAGGAGAAGGCCGATCAGGACAGCCGCAAGACCCACACGCTTCGACATCGTTCACCCGCTGCTCGGCACGGAGCGCAAGATCCGCCACAGCCTGTCGCCAGCTTCGAAGCTACGACCTCGGTCACGGGCATTCAAGGACGCGGCCCGCCCCTCACAGGACCGTGCTCATGCGCTCCGTTACGACTAACCTTCGATCGGCGTCCCGTTGCTCCTGGCTCCATGGCCCGTGTCGCTGCCACTGAAGCCTGCGGCTGCATCCGAGCCGATCGGGAGCAGATCCCGCCCTTGATCGAGATGCCCGGCTTCCGCCGTGCGATGCGTGCTCGAGGGGCTCCGAAGCTCCTCGAGCAGCACGGCCATGAGGGCGAGCTTGTGGTGGATGCGACGTTGGCGCGGCGTCATCGGACCTCCTGGTGCTCGTGAGCGAACGGCCACATCGGCGATCGTAGCCGGTACCACTCCGTGCGAGCCTGCGCGCTTGGTCGCCGCGACGAGATGGCTCAGCGGCGGCCGTAGCGGTCCTCGAGCCGGACGATGTCGTTCTCGTCGAGCTGGTCGCCGATCTGGACCTCGATGAGCTCGAGCATCTCCTCACCCGGATTCTCGATCCGGTGCGCGGTCCCGACCGGAATGAACACGGACTGGCTGCGGTCGAGCTCGAGCACCTCCTCGCCTCTCGTCACGCGCGCGCGGCCGCGCGCCACGATCCAATGCTCCTCGCGATGATGATGAAGCTGCAGGGAAAGGATGGCGCCAGGATCGACCGAGATCCGCTTCACGGCGAAGCCGTCGCCGGTGTCGAGCACTTCCCATCGTCCCCAAGGACGATCGTCGCGGTCACCACGCCGATAGGTCACCTCGGCCATCTCTCGTCTCGCATCAAGTCGTTGCCGCTGGCGCCGGATGCGCCGCCATAGCGAGTCGGTCCTAGCCCGAAACGCACAACCCCGCTAGCGATCTCTCGCCGCGGGGTTGTAGAGGACGCATCCCGGCGTCCAAGGACCTGACGTCCAAGACTACGGATCGCTGAAGCGATCCTCGATGAACTTCAAGTTGTCTGAAAGATGATCCCACGGTGACCAGAACGCCACCTGTGCCGATGGATCACGGCCCCAAAAGGCCTTCAAGCTGACCAGGTGGTTCCATGTCGTCGCCGACCTCCCCTGCGAGGATTGGACCTGACAAACCACCGAGCAACGGTTATTCCGGCCCCACGCCGGAACATTCATATCGGCTGATCTGAACCACCGTTACTCTACGATCCATACATGCGCCTCGCTGGGATCCTTGTCAACACCCCCTTCCGGCAGGTCACTTCGGGGTGGAGCCTTCGGGCATGATGCTGCGCGGCGCGTAGCCGAAGATCTCGAAGGTGCCGTTCAGCGTCGGATTCTCGTCGGCCATGCCGGCCTCGGACCGGCTCGCTAGATCCATGCTGCGCACGACGAGCACAGGGTTTCTGGTCTCGACCGCGTAGAGGAAGTCGCGCATGGTGGCGATGTCGCCGCTCATCGTGAGTCGCAGCCCTATCCGGACGAAAGGAGCCGCCTCTTCGGGATCGAGGATCTGCACGGTCGCGATCTCGCCGCCCATCGCCGCGGCCAGTCCCGAGAGGTCGCCCTGGAGCTGCGCCGCGGCGACCGCGGGCGTGCTGCCGGGGAGCAGCGCCTCCTTGAGATCGCCGGATTCCTTGAGCCGGCGCTCCTGCGCCAGGAGCTCCTCGCGCAAGGGTACCCGCGCCCGGAGCTCGGCGATCCGCCGCTGCCCGGCCGCGAGCGCCGCCTCCTGCCGCTGCAGATAGGCGAACGGCAGATAGAGGATTCCGCACAGCACGATGACGGCGGCGACGAGAATCAGCAGCGCCAGATAGCGCCGCTGACGCGGCGGCAGACGCTCGATCACAGCTTCGCCTCCACCCTGGGCTCGACCGTAGCGCTGATCGCGAACCGCTCCACCTCGCGCTCCGTGCCGTCCGGACCGGTGATCCGCACCCGCGTGCTCGGCGTCTGGAAGCGGGTGCTCGAGAATCCCGGGGTCCTCTCGATCAAGGGGATCAGTGCCGAGGCGTCCTCGGCCATGCCGGAGATCATGAGCTCCCGATCCTCGAGCCGCACCTCGGAGAGCCAGACCGTGTCGGGCAGAAGCCGGCTCAGGACCTCGAGCACCACGAGCGGCGAGGGCCGGCCGCGCCGGTCGTTGTTGAGGAAATCGGCCTCGGCCTGCATCGCCGAGATCCGAGCCCGCAGCTCGGGCAGATCGGCCAGACGCTGCTCGAGCCCGCGCACGAGCTGGTTCTGCATGGCGATCCGGTCCTGGCGCTCGTAGATCTGCCAGCCCGCCCAGCCGGCGCCGGCAAGCAGCGCCAGCGCGACGAGACCCATGATCGTCCGGGCGAGCCAGCCGCCGCGCCGCTCGCCACCTTCCGCCTGCAGGAGATCCACACCCGCCGTCCGGCCCTCGTCGAGCGCCACGTCGATCCCGGTGGGCGCGATGCCGCACGCCGCGAGCCGGCGTCGCAGCGCATCGACGGTGGCGCGCGGGGCTGCGGCGAGGAGGACCTCCAGCATCCCGTCGCTCCGGCGCCTCACCACCCGCTGGGCGGCATAGACCTGCTCGGCCGGCCAGGGGGTCAGAAGGTCGATCTTGTGGGCCATGATCCGGCCGAGATCGTCCTCGGCCGAGGCCGGCAGGAGGTCGGTCGTGGTGAGCGCCTCGTGCTGGCTCAGGACCAGGACCAGCGATTCCTTGGTGCGCTCGATCGCCCGGCGCAGCTTCGGATCGACCAGCATCGCCGCATCGCGCGGCGAAGCGCCCTCCATGTCCTCGGGCAGAAGAAAGCTGCCGAGCGGGGTCAGGCGCTGGCCGCGCCGGGCCACCACGCGAACGAACGGACGCTCGAGCCACAAGAGCAGCGCCGCCCGCCGGCCGCTTCGCTCGCGCCAGCGGCGGGGCAGCATGTCCTGCAGCTCGCCCAGCCACCAGGCGAGAAAGCCCTCCGGCTGCTCGGCCGCAACGGTCGATCGGGTGAGCGCCATCACGGCTTGCCGCCCTGATCGGGGATGAAGGGGGTCCAGTCCAGCATCACGAAAGGCTCGCTGCCACCCGACGAGTCGGGATTGAGGCTGATCACGGCTCGGGCCGCAGCCTCGTAGCCGTTGGGAAAGCGCACGTCCAGCATGACCGTCTGCACCCCGCTGGCATCGTGCCCGTCGCCGTTCCGGCGGCCTCGGGCATCCTCGCCGTCGGTCCGATCCCTGCTCGCGAAGCTGCTTCGCCCGGCATCGGGCGAGAGGCCGCTCTCGCGTGTGCCGCTGACCGCAGGTGCGAGCCGGCCACCGCCGCTGGCCATGCCCGAGCCGCCGGGCGAGACGTCGACCTGGAGGCCCGCGCTCGCCCCCGATGCGTCCCGGCCGAGACCCTGGCCCTGATCCTGCCCCTCGTTGTCGCTCGGGTCGTGGCTGGGCGCCAGGCCGCGTGCGATCGTCAGCGCCCGTCGCACCTGCGCCGGCGCCTTGGTCGCTTCCGGTGTGGGCGCGCCGGAATAGATCGTGATCAAGGGGGCGAGGCGCGCCCAGACGCCGGCGTCCACCGGCGGCAGGTAGCGCAGCTCGGCCGGATGCGCGAACGGGCGGTTGGCAGCGCCCGACGTGCCGCGCTGGGCCCCGGCATAGTCACGGTCCTCCGCCCCGTTCTTGCGCTTGAGCTTGTTCTCGTCGCGCCAGTCCAGAATCGTGTCGGCCAGCGCCGCCGCCTGCATGTCCCGCAGGCCCACGGCGAGTGGAAGGGCGCGCAGGAGCGGCTCCTCGGCCTTGTTGATGTCGACCTTGCCGGCCTCGTTCTCCAGCGTCACCCGCACCTGCACGCCGTCGAACGTCCAGCTAAGCTGCGGCGGCACGATCTGCCGGCTGGTCTTGTTGGCGATCAGCGCCACCGTCTGCTGCAGGGCAGCGTGCAGCGCGGCCTGGGCCTGGACCGCCTCGGCCTGGGCGCGCATGGTCACGGCATCGCTCTGCCGCGCGCCGATGAAGGCCACCGCCGCCGCCGCCATGGCGGCCGCGAACACGAGCGTCACCACGAGCGCGGCGCCCCGCTCGCTCTCGCGCCCCGTCACGAGCCGCCTCCGCTACCGAACCGCGGCGATCCGCCGGAGCCGAAGGACGAGCTGCCCGATCCGAAGGACGACCCGCTGGAGCCGAACGACGAGCCGCCGGTTCCTGAAGACCGGCTGCCGAACCCCGACGAGGTGGTGCCGCCCGTGCCGTCGCCCGCGGCCTCGCCTCCCGTCCCGCCGGGCCCTTTCTCCTTGGGGCTCAGCGAGCAGCCGGCCGTGCTCGGCGCATCCTGCGTGCCGCAATACCAGGGCACGCGGATCATCAGCGGCACCACGAGCTCTGGCCAGCCCGGCTTCTCGTCGGCGGCCAGCCGCACCGCCTGCGGGAGCTGCGGCATCCGCGGCCACTCCTCGTGCCACTGCGGCGCCTCGCGCTCCTTGAGTCGGCCGAAATAGGTGAAGTGCAGATCGCGCGTGAGGCGCACGATCACGCGCGGCTCGCTGTTCTCGACGACGGCGAGATCGGGCCTGGCCGGGTCGAGCGGAGCGCGCCGGAGCTCCAGGCGGTGGCCGTTGCCGTCGGTGACGACGGCGTACTCGTAGGCGAAGTAGGGCAGGCCGGCGAGGAAGGGTGGTGCCACGTTCGCGAACCGCACCCGGTCCGGCCCGCCCTCGAACAGCACGACGTCCTTGTTGTCCACCTTGTGCATCAGAGGCTCGGCGCGCTCGAGCTCGCCGCGCAGCACGTTGAAGCCGAGTGTCAGCTCCTCCAGCGCCTCGCGACGCGTGTCGGTATGGTCGAAGGCCCGGAACACGAAGCGGAAGCCCGCCATCATGGTGATGGCGATGAGCGAGAGCACCACCATGCTGACCAGGAGCTCGACCAGCGTGAAGCCGGCGGCACCGACCGGGTGGCGACGCTCAGCGCACCGCGGCGCGACCACGGCGTGGCTCCATGACGAGGCTCGTGAGCTCGAAATGCTCCTCACCCTTCTGCACGCTGACCCGGACGAGACGGAGCCGGATCTTTTCCCGCGGCTGCGTGCCTTGCGGACCGCCGCGCGTCTCGTCCCCGCCGGGGGCGGCATCCGGCCCGCCGCTCTCGGCGCGATCCCCGAACCCGCCGCCACCCGATCGATCCCCGAAGCTGCTCCCGCCCGACTGATCGCCGAAACCGCTGCCGCTGGAGCGATCGCCGAACGCGCTGTCGCCGGCACTGCCGAACCCACTTCCCGAATCGTAGCTGCCGGAGCGATCGCCGAAGCCGCCGTTCTCGCTGCCGCCGAGGCTGCCGCCGCCGTCGTCGCGCCGGGCGAGCTGGCTGGTCGATGGCGGCGCCCGCCGCTCCGGCAGCAGATCTTGCGGCGGCTCGTAGGGCTCGCTCGTGATCGCCCAGCGCAGCCCGCCCTCGATGTCGCCGTGGAGATCGCCTCCTATCGGATTGTAGTCGAGCCGGGTGCGCGCCATCAGATTCTGTGCCACGAGGGCCAGCAGCAGCCGGTCCTCGTCGCGATGCGCGGCGCGCAGGCCCTTGCCGAAGATGTCGAACACGGTGGTGAGCACCACGCCCAGGATCGCCAGCGCCACCAGGGTCTCGAGCAGGGTGAACCCGGCCGTGCCGGAACGTTGCCGTCGTGTCGTCATGGCGCCGGTCCGACCGTGACGCGGCCCGTGAGCCAGTCGATGCTGATTGCACGCCGGCCGTCGCTCGCCTCCAGCACGATCCGGCCCCCGGTCGAGGCACCGGTAGGAAAGAAGGTGAGTCCCTGCTCCCCCAACGCCGCCTCCGCCACGACCGTGCCCGGCGGCAGGATCGGGGTCACGCTCTGTGCGTTGATCGTCAATACCCGCCCGCTGCGCATGGCGATCGAGCGCTGGTCACGGATCGCCAGCGCTACCCGCTGCGCGGTCCGGTCGATGTCGGGGCGCAGGAGCGCGTTCAGGCGCGGCATGGCGATCGCCGCGACGAGGGCGACGATCGTGAGCGTCACCAGGAGCTCGATCAGGGTGAAGCCGCGCTCACCTGCCCCAGCTCGTGACATCGGCCGCCTCGCCGGTGCCGCCCGGGGCCTTGTCGGCGCCGAGGGAATAGAGATCGTAGGCGCCGTGCTCGCCGGGCATACGGTAGACATAAGCGTTGCCCCACGGATCGGTCGGGAGCTGCGGGCTGTCGATGTAGGGGCCCTTCCAGCCAGGGACGTTGCCGGGGTTGCGGACCAGAGCGGCGAGCCCCTGCTGCGTGGTGGGGTAGCTGCCCGTATCGAGCCGGTAGAGGTCGAGCGCCGACTTGAAGTTCTCGACCTGCAGCCGTGCCGTATCCGATTTGGCCCCGCCAAGATAACCGATCACGCGAGGCCCGGCCAGAGCGGCGAGCAGACCCAGGATCACGAGCACGACGAGCAGCTCGATCAGGGTGAATCCGGCCTCGCGGCGGCGCCCGGCCACCGGCTTGCGCTTGGTATCGTTCGACATGGATCGGCCCTTCTCCGCCGCAGTCAGGCGCCGCCTCAGCGGCCAGCATCGTGTCATCGTTGGGGCGGCGCCTCGGTGTCCGCACCCGGATCCGGCAGGTCGCCCTCGTCGGGCGGCACATCGGCGTCCGGAGCCGGCAGATCCTCCCCGGTTCCGTCGGTGCCGGGCTCGCCGCCCATCCCGTCGGGGTTCGCCTCGTCGGGGGGCGCGGCATCCTGTCCCGTCTCGCCCTGGTCCGGCGGCGCAGCCTCCTCCTGCGCGCCTGCCGCCGCGGCCCGGTCGCCCCGTGCCTTGGCTTGGTCCCTGCCGTGCTTGCCTCGCGGCGTTTTCGGCGCCGGTGCTTCGGCCGGCGGCTGGCGCAGGCTCGCGCCGAAGATCTCGAAGGTCCGCCGCTCGTCGCCGGCACCCAGCACGAGCTGGTTGCGTCCGATCGCGAGCACCTCCCAGGGGCCGACACGGTCGCCCGGCACGAGCCGCGCCACCTCGTTGGTCGAGGGATAGGTGACGAGCGCTGCCGACTTGCCGTTCTGCTGCACGGTGCCGAAGAAGCGCAGGTCGGGCTCGCCGGGACCCGAAGGCCCCGGCGCCGCGGTCTGCGTTACCTGCTGCTGCGGCTGCTCCGGTGGCGGCTCCGGGATGTCCGGCATGCGCCGGGTCGGCGAGAACAGAGGCCGCTCGACCACCGCGGTGAACCGCTCGAGCGGCGGCATCACGTAAGGTGCCGCCGCCGTGCCCGGTTGGCCGGCCTCGGCACTGCTCTCCGGGATCGCGGCCGCCGCGGGCTCGACCGCGCGCACCGCCACGGCCGGCGTCGATTCCGGCTGCGTCCACAGGAGGTAGGGCACCGCGAGTGCCCCCACAGCGAGGAGAAGCTTGGTGGCGGGATGCCACTTGGTCACGGCGGTCGAGGTCACGGGCTCACTTCGAAGGCAGATTGTTCCTAGGAGAGGGACGGACGGGCCGTCAATAGAAGCTGCCGCGACGAATCCTGCCGGGCGGAAGCCGGGATCACAAGGCGAGTTCGTTCACGCTCAGCACCGCCGTCAGGATCGACATCACGATGCCGCCGACGACGAGGCCGAGCACGATCACGGTCGCGGGCTCGATGATGGCGACGAGCCGCTGCAGCCGGGTCGCGACCCGCTCCTCGAACGTGCCGGCGAGGTGCGCCGCCACCGGCTGCAGCCGGCCACTCTCCTCGCCCACGCGCAGCATCTTGACCGCGAGCGGGGCCAGGATTCCGGCCTGCGTCAGGCTGTCGGCCAGGGTGCGGCCCGTGCGCACGCGGGTGATCACGTCGTCCATCGCCACGCGGCCGTGCAGGTTGCCCAGGATGTCGCGGCTGACCAGAAGCGCCTGTGGCAGGTCGAGTCCGCCGCCGAGGCAGGTGGCGAGGCCGCGGCAGAACTGCGCCGTCATCCGGTCGCGGATGAGCATCCCGATCATGGGCAGCCGCAGGAGCCAGCGATCGACGACCGTGCGCGGACCGGGGCGGCGCAGGAGCCGCTCGCCCGCGAACAGCGCCGCCGTCACGGCGACGAGCAGGAGATAGCCCTGGTTCCTCACGAAGTCGGCCGCGGCCAGCACCACCTGGGTGCTCGCCGGGAGCGCCGCTCCTGCGTTCGCGAACATCGGCTCCATGCGCGGCACCACGACCGTGAGCAGCACGATCACGGCACCGATCGCGGTGAGGAACAGCACCACCGGATAGATCATGGCCGAGTTCAGTTTCGAGCGCAGCGCCTCGGTGCGCTCGCGCATGGTGCCGAGCTCGGCGAGCGACGCGCCGAGCTTGCCCGAGGCCTCGCCGGCGCGGACGATGCTGATGTAAAGGGGCGGGAAGTAGCGCGGCTCCGCTGCCAGCGCATCGCTCAGGCTCGAGCCGCTCCTGACCTTCAGGAGCACGTTCTCGACCGCGGCGGCGAGGCCCTTGTCCGGGATCTCCTCGCGCGCCAGCGCCAGGGCGCCCTCGACGGTCTGGCCGGCGCCCAGGAGCGTCGCGAGCTCGCGGGTGAGCTGGGTCACGTGCTTGGCCGCCCGCGTGGCGACCACGGGCGCAGCCCGCCGCTCGGCCCGCGCACCCGTCGCGGGTGCCGCGTCGATCGGGATCAGGCCGCTGTCCTGCAGCCGGGCGATCGCGGTGCGCACGTCGGCGGCCTCGAGCTCGCCGGTCACCCGCTCGCCCGTGGTGGTGAGCGCCCGGTAGGCGAAGGTCGGCACCGGTCTTCCGCCCCTACCAGTCCTCGCTGGTCACGCTGCACACCTCGTCCAGCGTGGTGATGCCGGCGAGACATTTGTACAGGCCGTCCACGTACATGGTCCGCATCCCGGCCTTCATCGCCGTCTGCGCCACGGCCTGGGTCGAGGCGCGTGAGCGGATCAGCTCGCGGATCGGCTCGTCGACCTCGAGGAACTCGAAGATGCCCTGCCGGCCGACGAAGCCGACGTTCTCGCACGCCTCGCAGCCCGGCGCCTCGAAGAGGCGGAGATCCTCGGGCACCTCGATCCCGGCTGCGGTGAAGAAGGCCCGCTCGTGCGCCGTCGCCGACCGCGGCCGCTTGCAGCTCGGGCACAAGACGCCGACGAGGCGCTGGCCCAGGATGCCGCGCAGGACCGAGGCGAGCAGATAGGGCTCCACGCCCATGTCGAGCAGGCGGGCCACGGCGCCGGCGGCGCTGTTGGTATGGAGCGTGGTGAGGAGCAGGTGGCCCGTGAGCGCCGCATGGACGGCGATCTCGGCCGTCTCGGGGTCGCGCGTCTCGCCCACCATGACCACGTCGGGGT
This sequence comes from Benzoatithermus flavus, assembly GCF_037908215.1. NCBI lineage: Bacteria > Pseudomonadati > Pseudomonadota > Alphaproteobacteria > Geminicoccales > Geminicoccaceae > Benzoatithermus > Benzoatithermus flavus. Next base: position 169,623 of record NZ_JBBLZC010000007.1, read on the forward strand.
CGTGGCGCACGACCGAGCGCAGCACGCGGGCGAAGTCGAGGTCGATCTCGGGCCGGACCTGGATCTGGGTGATGCCGTCGATCTGGTACTCGATCGGGTCCTCGATCGAGATCAGCTTGTCGCTGGTCTTGTTGAGATGGCGCAGCGCCGCGTAGAGCGTCGTGGTCTTGCCACTGCCGGTCGGGCCCGTCACCAGCAGCATGCCGTGCGGTGCGGCGAGCACGCGCTTGAGCCGCGCCTCGACCGCAGGATCGAGGCCGAGGTCGGGGAAGTCGCCGCCCTGCGCGCTCTGGTCGAGGATGCGGATGACGAGGCTCTCGCCGTGCACGGAAGGCGCGGTCGCGACGCGCAGATCGATCCGCCGCCCGAGCAGCGTCAGGCGCGCGCGCCCGTCCTGCGGCAGGCGGCGCTCGGCGATGTCGAGCTTGGCCAGGATCTTGATGCGCGAGATCACCGCGGCCGAGAGCCGGGCCGGGGGAGCCCCGGCTTCGCGTAGGCGGCCGTGCACGCGGTAGCGCACCCGCAAGTGCTCGCGTGCGGGCTCGATGTGGATGTCGGAGGCGTGTAGCCGCAGTGCATCGGTGAGGAGCTGGTTCACGAGCCGCACCACGGGCGCTTCCTGCGCCGCGCCGATCAGGTGCTCGACGTCGGCCCCGGCGTCGCTGCCGAGATCCTCGCCGATATCGTCCACGATCCGCTGCAGAGCGCTCTGGCCGGCATCCCAATAGCGGGCATAGGCCTTCTGCAGATCCTCGAGCGCCGCGATCACCGGCACGACGTTGCGCTGGGTCGCGATCGCCACTGCCCGGATGGCGTAGGTGTTACCGGGATCGCTCATGGCGAGCCAGACCGTGTCGGCGGTGGCTCTGACCGGCAGCACGCCCGCGTTGCGCAAGAACCGGGGCGAGATCGCGTCGGCGAGCAGGGGCTCGCGCGGCAGGTCCTCGGCCGTGACCAGCTCGATGTCGTAGTGCCTGGCGACCGCCTCGGCCCAGTCCTGGCTGGTGATCAGGCCCAGGCTCGCCACCGTCGCGGCCAGGCTCTGCCGCTGCTCCTGTGCCATGGCCGTGGCACGCACGGCCGCGTCGGCCGAGATGCGGCCGGCGAGCACGAGCCGCGCCAGCACCGGGTCGAGCTGACGGGTGCGCGGGTCCTCGAGGGCCGTGGTGCCGGCACCGCGCGCCGCCGGCTGCTCGAGAGTGTAAGCCATGGACATCGATGCTCGATCCGGAAAACGAGGGCGTAGATCGATGAGCCGCCTCCCTCGAGAGAAGCCTGTCTCATAGATACCGCAGTCGGTTGCCCTCCGATAGCCACCCGCGTCCAATGGGCGCTAGGAGGTAGGACCTGCCGGCGCGCTCCGTCTGTGGCCGAGGCCACAAAAGAGCCGTTTGCGGCCGGGCGTCGTCCGCCCCGATCCGGCTTCCATGTGGTGCCGTCGGCAGCACCGACAAGGGCCGCAGGCTGCCGCGGCCGGAGGAGCAGGGTCAAGAAATGCCCATCGGGGCCCGGTCTGCGCTAAATTGGCCTGGTCGGCTCGGAGCGTCCCTCTATCCGGTCGGCCACGCGAACTTTCGGAGATGGATCATGACGCTTTCTCTCGGGCTCGCCCGGCGCCGGCTGCTCGGCGCCTCGGCTGTCGTGGCGCTGGCAGGCCTCGCGCACGCCGCCCCGGCCGCGGCCGACGTCACCGTGGGCGTGGCGCTGGGGCTCACCGGCCCCGCCGCCGCTTACGGCGAGCAGGCCAAGCACGGCATCGATGCCGCGGTCGCGGTGATCAACCGGGGCGGCGGGGCGAACGGCGAGAAGATCAGGCTCGAGACCGCCGACGACGCCTGCGACCCGAAGCAGGCCGTGGCGGTGGCCAACCGCTTCGCGAGCCAGGGGGTGAAGCTGGTCCTGGGCCATCTCTGCTCGAGCGCCACGATCGCCGCCGCCGACGTCTACGCCGACGAAGGCATCGTGATGATCACCGCTTCGGCCACCAATCCGGCCGTGACCGAGAAAGGTCACGAGATGGTGTTCCGCGCCTGCGGCCGCGACGACCAGCAGGGTGCGGCCGCGGGGCAGATGCTAGCCGAGCGGTTCAAGGGCAAAAAGATCGCCGTCGTCGACGACAAGAGCGCCTACGGCAAGGGCCTGGCCGAGCAGGCCGAGCTCGCCATGAAGGCCAAGGGTGTCGAGCCCGCGCTCACGAGCTCGGTCAATGCCGGCGAGAAGGACTTCTCCGCCCTCATCACGCGGCTGAAGCAGGAAGGGATCGACGTCGTCTATTACGGCGGCTACCACGTCGAGCTCGGCCTCATCGTCCGCCAGGCGCGCGAGCAGGGGCTGGAGGCGCAGTTCGTGAGCGGCGAGGCCACGTCCGCGGCCGAGTTCTGGCAGATCACCGGTCCGGCCGGCAACGGCACGCTGTTCACCTATGCGCCCGAGGTGAAGTCGCAGCCCGGTGCCGCCGAAGCCATCAAGGCCATCAAGGAGGTCGCCGGACCCAACGCCGACCCCGACAACTTCGCCTTCTACTACTACGCTGCCGTGCAGATTCTGGCCCAGGCCATCGAGAAGGCGGGCTCGGCCGAGCCCGAGGCGGTGGCCGAGGCGCTGCACGGCACCCCGTCCTTCGCGACCGTGGTGGGGCCCATGGCGTTCGATGCCAAGGGCGACCTCAAAGCGCCGGCTTACGCCTTCTACGAATGGCGCGACGGCAGGTACGCTCCCGCCCGGCTCTGACCGGCCGCGGATGCTCGCCGAGGCGTGATCCTCCCCGTATGTCTCATGCGGCCACGGGGAGGATCGCGTGGCGGATGCAGCTCTGCTAATGGAGCCCCGAAACGGGCCGCGAGGTCGGCTCCGGGCGCCGCCACGCCCGCGAGGCCGACCCGGCGCAGCCGGATCTGTCGGGGAACCGCGACCCATGGGCCTGCCGGATGTCGTTCTCATCTGCTTTCTGATCTTGGGCCTCGTGCTGCTCGTCTGCTTCGAGGCGGTGCGGATCTACAACGAGGGCGGCCTCAAGCTGTTCTTCTGGCCGCGCCTCAACCACGGCTACGAGGTGGGGCCGGTCGCCCGCCTCGCCATCGCGCCCTGGGTGCTGCTCGCCTTCCTGTGCGGCGGGAACGGCGTCGTGATCGCGCTCTTCGGCCACGACATGTTCGGGAACCCGTTCAGCAGCTATCTTCCCTGGTTCGCGGGCATGCTCGTGCCCTTCCTCATGATCCACCTGATCGACCACCATCGCAGCCTGGTCGCCGCCACCATCGGGCTCCTGCTCCTGGCCGCGGGCTCGGCCTACATGATCTGGTCGCTCGCCGCCTGGGCCTGGGTGCCGCTCGTCGCCATCCTCCTGCTCTGGTCTTTGAACGGTGTGCGCGCCACCTATGCCGAGCGGTCGATGAGCTGACGGGAGAGAGAGAGAGAGAGCGGCATGACGCCGGAAGAGCATCACGACGCGCTGATCGACGCCCGCGGCCTGAGCTGCCCTCTGCCGCTGGTCAAGGCCCGGCAGGCCCTGATGGTGCTGCCGCCGGGGGCCACGGTCCGCGTACTCGCGACCGACCCGGCGGCTCCGCGCGACTTCGAGGAGTTCGCGCTCTTGACCGGCCACGAGCTCAAGGACAGCCGCGAGGCCGACGGCGTCTACTGCTTCGTCCTGGTGAAGCGCGGCTGAGCCCTCGACCCGATCCATCGGGCGCTTGACGGGCGGCCTTTCGTACCGCCATCGCTGCCGCCTCTGGTTCGTCGTATCCGAGGAGAAGAGGAATGAGCGGGAGGCTTCAAGGCAAGCGGGCGCTGGTCACCGCGGCGGCGCAAGGCATCGGCCGGGCGAGCGCCGAGCTGTTCGCGCGCGAGGGCGCGCAGGTCGTCGCGACCGACATCGACGCGGCGAAGCTTGCAGGGCTTACGGACTGCGATACCCGGCGGCTCGACGTCATGGACGGTGCCGCGATCCAGGCTCTGGCACAGGAGCTCGGGCCGATCGACGTCCTGTTCAACTGCGCCGGCTACGTCCATCACGGCACCATCCTCGAGTGCAGCGAGGAGGATTGGACGTTCTCGATGGAGCTCAACGTGCGCTCGATGTACCGCATGATCCGGGCGTTCCTGCCCGGCATGCTGGAGAAGGGCGGCGGCTCCATCGTCAACATGGCTTCCGTCGCCGGCAGCGTGAAGGGTGTCCCCAACCGATGCGTCTACGGCGCCTCCAAGGCCGCGGTGATCGGCCTCACCAAGTCGGTCGCGATCGACTTCGTGGGCAGGGGTATTCGCTGCAACGCGATCTGCCCCGGCACGGTCGAGACCCCTTCGCTTGAGGAGCGGATGCGGGCCCAGGGCGATTACGAGGCCGCGCGCAAGGCGTTCATCGCGCGTCAGCCCATGGGTCGGCTCGGCACGCCCGAGGAGATCGCCCATCTCGCCCTTTATCTTGCCTCCGACGAAAGCGCCTACACCACGGGCGTCATTCACGTTATCGATGGTGGCATGACCTGCTGACCGCCGGCGGCAGGACGAAGCCGTCGGCCCATGCGCGACCGAAGGAGCCCGGAATGCGAGGAGTAGCGGCGCTGGGCATGGGCGCCTTGGCCCTGCTGGCGGCTTGCGCCGGCGGGTCGGCGCGAGCGCCCCAGCCCCAGGCCGTGGCGGCCGTTTCTCCGGCCACACCGCCGCAGCGCCCCGACTGGAGCCGGAATCTCGGGCAGCTCCTGCCCGGTATCCGGGCCTGCCTCGCCGGCTCCGGCGGCAGGCCGGTCGGGGTCACCAAGGCTTGGCCGATCGGACAGAACCTCACGGGCGTGCGCGTGCTCGACCAGAGCGGCGACAGGCTCGACTGCGTCGCCGTCGCGGACGGGCGCAAGGTGCTGCTCACCGAGAAGGTGCGCGCCAACTCGCGGCTCGCCGGCGAGCGCAACCCGCTCTACACGCCGGCGACGGCGCAGCGTCCGGCGAGCGGCCCCTGCCTCGAGCGCGTGCCCGCGCGCGACGCCGCGGGCACGGAGGTCGGCTGGCTCACCTACGAGACCTGCCGCACGCCGGGCGAGATCGGCCCTTCGGCCGGAATCGGGCTGCCGCGGTCGTCCCGGCCGCCGCCGCAGGGCTGAGAGCGAAGGTGCGAGAAGCCCGGCTGCACGGAGCAGTCGGGTCCATCATGCGAGGGGAGGCTCGCCGCTGGCAGGTTCATCCGGATTTGCGCAACCGTGTATCCATCGGATCACTTGCATCGTGCGCTCGATCGCATCACGAATTCGTCATCTCCGGGTTGAGCGGCGCAGCGAGCGGGCCGAGCCCGTCGCTCCTGGCCCGCGAGCGGACCGCGTGTAGGACGACGAGCATGAGGAAGATTCTGGCGCCGATGCTGGCAGCGCTCATGGTGCTGCCGCTCACTGCCTGCGGTGCCGCCACCCGCGCCCAGCTCAAGCAGGCGCAAGGAAACTGCCGCGAGCGCAACCCCGACGTCGCCGAAGCGATCGCCGCCTGCAGCTTCCTTCTGGCCGAGCAGCCCTCGCCCGAGGAGCGGCTGGATCATCTCCTGACCCGCGGCCTGCTCCATGCCCGGGCCGATCGGCCGAAGGATGCCATGGCCGATCTCGACGCGGTGCTCGCGGCACGCCCCGAGGATGCCACGGCACTCCTGAAGCGGGCGGAGCTGCGCGAGCGGGCGGGCGACGTTCCGGGGGCGCTGGCCGACTACGACCGGCTGCTCGCGGTGGCGCCCTGGACGGTGGACGCGCTCGTGGCCCGCGCCCGGCTCAACCTCGCCGCCGAGAAGCACGAGCCGGCGATCCGGGATCTCACCGAAGCGCTGAAGATCCGGCAGGAGCGGGCGGATGCTTGGCTCTACCGCGCCTCGGCCTGGCGCAAGGCGGGCAAGCCCGCGGAAGCCGCAGGCGATTTCACGCAGGCGATCCGGCTCAGGCCCGATTCGGCCAACCTCTATCTCGGCCGGGCGAGCGCCTTCGTGGCCGCGGGCGACGAGGTGGCGGCGCTTCAGGACATCGAGACCGCACTCCGCCTCGATCCGAACCTCGCCGACGGCTATCTCGCCCGCGGCAATGCCCGGTTCCGCCAGGGCGACCTCGACCGGGCGCAGGCCGACCTCGACCGCGCCATCGCGCTGAAGCCCGACCTCGCCGACGCCTATCGTGTGCGTGCGCTCGTCCGGCTGAAACGCGGCGAACTCGATGCGGCGATCGCCGACTTCGGCAGCGCCGTCGAGCGCGACCCGAAGCTGGCCTCCGCCTATGCCGGCCGTGCCGACGCGCTGGCCAAGAAGGGCGACGACCAGGCCGCGATCGCCGATCTCGACCGCGCCATAGCGCTCGCCCCCGACAACCCGATCCCGTTCGTGAGCCGCGGCAACGCCAGCCTGCGCCTGAACCGTCCCGAGGCCGCGGTCGAGGACTTCGACGAGGCGATCCGCCTCCGCCCGAATCTCGCCGCCGCCTACTACGGCCGCGGCCGCGCCTATCTTCTGCAGAAGAAGCTCAAGGAGGCGCGCGCCGACTTCGAGCGGGCCCTGGCCCTCGACCCCGAGCTCGGAGCCGCGCAGCGCCAGCTCGACAATCTCGACCGGCAGATCGCGAAGACGAAGAATAGCTGAGGCCCGGCCCGGGCCTCGGCCGATCCGGGCCAGCGCCGTCGGGATCGTCGCCGGCTGCGCCTTCGCCCCCTTTGTCTTGCGGGCGCTCCTCGAAGCGACTTCAGATATTCGACCAGGTCGGCCTTCTGCCTTGAGGTGAGCTTCAGCTCGAACCGCCGGTCATAGTGGTTGACCACCGCCAGCAGGGTCGGCGCGCTGCCGTCGTGGAAATAGGGCGGATGCTGCCAGAGGGTACGTAACGGCGTCGTCCGGTATTTCCGGTGGCGGACCGGGAGGCATGGGTCGGGTTCATGCCGACCTCGGCCGGATCGTGCAGGCGGGGCACGCCCCGCCTCGGGCCGCTCGGCACGTCGGTGAAGTATGGTCCTATAGCGCCGGACCACGACAATACGCGCCGACCGCCTATCCCCTGAGCCGCGCCCCGAAATTGCGCGCCGGGTCGAGCTCGGGCGCCGTCCGGCCCAGCGGGGCCGCGGCCGGACCGCCCGCGCGCGGCAGGAAGCGGCCGGAACCGGGCACCGCCTCGAGCTTCCCGTGATCGGCGATGACCTGCCCGCGCCGCAGCACGGTCACGGGCCAGCCTTTCACCGTCCGGCCCGCATAGGGCGTATAGCCCGCATTGTCCCAGCGCGGGCCCTGCTCGATCCTGACCTCCCGCTCCGGGTCCCAGATCGCGATGTCGGCATCGGCGCCAATGGCGATGCCGCCTTTCCTCGGATGCAGCCCGTAGAGCCGTGCCGGGGCGGTGGCGGTCAGCTCGACGAACTTCTCGAGCCCGAGCCGGCCCTTGCTCACCATGGCGTCGAACAGCACCGGCAGGCGCAGCTCGAGTCCCGGCATGCCGTTGGCGATCGCCTTGAAGTGCGGGCTCGGCCCCTGCGCCAGCTTGCCGGTCTCGTCCATCCGGTAGGGCGCATGGTCCGAGGACACGGTCTGAAGCGTGCCGATCTCGAGCGCCCACCACAAGGCCTCCTGGTCGGAAGGCTCGCGCAGAGGGGGCGAGCACATCCACATCGCCCCCTCGACCCCCGGCCGGTCGAGGTCGTTCGCCGTCAGCGTCAGATACTGCGTGCAGGTCTCGCCCCACACCTTGTGCCCCTCGCCGCGCGCCCGGTGGATCACGGCCGCGCCCTCGGCGGTGCTGACGTGGAAGATCATCAGGGGCTGGTCGATCAGGGCGGCGCAGGCGATGGCGCGATGGATCGCCTCGACCTCGCCCAAGCGCGGATGCGAGGGCACGTGGTAGCGGGGATGGGTGTAGCCGCGCTCGAGCAGGCGCTTGCCCATCCAGGTGATCATGCCGTGGTTCTCGGCATGGACGCAGACCATGAGCCCGTGCGTGCGCGCGGCCTCGAGCACGTCCAGGAACTGCGCGTCCTCGACCCGGAGCCGGTCGTAGGTGAGGAACACCTTGAGCGAGCCGTGTCCGGCCCGTGCCAGCGGCGGCAGTTCCTCCTTCAGCACCTCGGGCCTGGGATCGCACAAGATCATGTGGAAGGCGTAGTCCACCATCGCCCCACGCTCGGCGGCGGCATGGTAGTCCTCGACCACCTTCGCGAGGCTCATGCCGACATGCTGGGCCGCGAACGGGATCACGGTCGTGGTGCCGCCCATCGCGGCCGAGCGGGTCGCGGTCTCGAACGTGTCGGCGTTCATGAGCCCCGACGCCGTGAGCTGCTCGATGTGGCAGTGGCTGTCGACCCCGCCCGGCAGCACGAGCCGGCCGCGCGCGTCGATCTCCCTCGCACCTTCGCCCAGGCCTTCGCCGATGGCCGCGATCCGTTCGCCCGAGATCGCCACGTCGGCCGGGAACGCGGCGGCGGTGGTGGCGACGGTCCCGCCGCGGATGACGAGATCGTAATCGGGCATGGGGCACCTGCTGTCTTTTGGCGAGGCCTGCCTCCTTATCGCCTTTGCCGGCCCCGGCAAAGCCCGGACCGCTGATAGGTGCCATCGCCCGACCTTCCGCCGGCCTCCCCGCTGCGCCAAGAATCGCCCGCCCACCCGAGCCATGCCCGAGGAGCCGACCTTGCGCGCGAGCCTTCCCATGTACGACCTGCCGGAGCTGCGTGCCGCCACCGATGGCTGGTGGGCGGGGCTTGCCGCCGCGCTCGTCCGCCAGGGCTTCGCACCCGTGCCGGCAGGGCTCGACCGCAGCGAGCCGATCGCACGCGTCTGGCACGCACCCGATCTGCTCTTGAGCCAGTGCTGCAGCCGCGATCTCGTCACCCATCTCGCGGGCGTCGTCGCCCCGGTAGCGCTGCCGTCCTATCGCGTCCCCGGCTGCGGCCCCGGCACCTACCGCTCCTTCCTCGTCGTCCGCCGCGACGATCCCAGGAGCGATCTCGCCGCCTTCGCCGGTGCGGTGGCCGCCATCAACTATCCCGGCTCGCACTCGGGCTTCGTCGCCCTTGCGCACACGCTGGCCCGTCACGGACTTCCCGAGCGCTTTCTCGGCCGCGGCCGCCTCACCGGCAGCCATCGCGCCTCGCTCGTGGCGGTGGCGGGCGGTCGGGCCGATCTCGCCGCCGTCGACTGCGTGACCTGGGCGCTCCTCGCCGCGGCCGACCCTGCCCTCGTCGGGCGCTTGCGCATCCTCGCCGAAAGCGAGCCGGCGCCGGCGTTGCCCTACGTCACCGCCATCGCCCGCCCCGAAGAGGAGCGCCGCCGGCTCTTCGCTGCTCTCGAGGAAACGGCTCTGGCGCCGGACCTCGCCGCAGTCCGCGCGCGCTTGCGGATCGCAGGCTTTCTGCCGGCGACCGCTACCGCCTTCGCCCGTACGGCGGCGATGGCGGAAGCGGCCCTGAAGGAGCCCTGCGCCATTCTCGGATGACGCGTATCGCCCTGCGGCAACGACCGGCCCCCGTCAGCCGGGAGCGCCCGCCCCCACCACGATTTCGGGCTCGTGTCGGACCGGGAAGCTCACCGAGCGGGCGATGAAGCACTTCTCGTGCGCCGCGGCGTGCAGCGCTCGGGCGCGGGCGAGGTCGGTGCCGGGGGCCACGGTCACGCGCGGGCGCAAGGTGACGTGCCGGAAGCGGCCGCCGCCGTCGGGCTCCTCGGCCATCTCGCCTTCGGCCCGGTCCTCGTAGGCCGTCACCACGATACCGGCATCGGCGCACAAGTGCAGGTACCAGAGCTGGTGGCAGGCCGCGAGCGAGGCCACCAGCAGCTCCTCCGGGTTCCAGCGGGCGGGGTCGCCGCGGAAGGCGGGGTCGGAAGAGCCGGGGATCGCGGGCTTGCCAGGGGCCTCGATCCGATGCTCGCGACCGTAATCGCGGTAGCCCGACGTGCCGCTGCCCCGGTTGCCCTCCCAGGTGACGGTCAGCGCATAGCGATGCGCCCGCCCGGCCATGGCCCTACCCGCCGAGCCGCCGCTCGAGCCGGGCCAGGAGCCAGTCCACCTCGGCCCGCGTCTCGGCGCTCAGCTTCGGCGCCGGGGCGCGCAGCGCCGGCGTGGGCAGCGCACCCCGCTTCCACAGCACGTACTTCCTGACGGCGAGCCCGAGCCCCGGCTGCTGCTCGTAGCGCACGAGCGGCAGATAGGCGTCGTAGAGATCGAGCATCTCCTCGTGCCGGCCCTCTCGCGCGAGCCGGCACACCCCGACCAGCATCTCGGGATAGGAGAACCCGGTCATGGCACCGTCGGCACCGCGGAACAGCTCGTGCGGCAGCATGATCCCGCCGTGCCCGCACAGGATCGAGAGCCGTCGCGCCCCCTCGGCCTCCTGGCGGCGGATCGCGGTGATCTTGTCGAGCCCCGGCCAGTCCTCGTGCTTGAGCACGACCATGTTGGGGCAGGCGTCCGCGATCCGACGCACGAGCGAGGCACTCATGGGCGGCCCGCCCGCGAGCGGGAAGTCCTGCAGCACCCAGGGCACGGCCTCACCGATCCGCTCGGCTACCTCCCGGCAATAGGCGAGGATCGCGTCGTCGCCCCGGAGCGTGCCGGGCGGGGCGATCATCACACCGGCGGCCCCTGCCTCCATCACCGCACGGGTGAGCTCGACGAGGCTGGCATAGCCGGGGCTCGACACGCCGACGACGACCGGCGCTCGGACCCGCGCCAGCACCCGCCGCGCCACGGTGAGCGCTTCCCCGTGCGTGAGCTTCGGCGCCTCGCCGAGCTGACCCAAGATCGTGAGTCCGTCGACGCCTTTGCCGAGATACCAGTCGATCAGCCGGTCCAGGCCGTCGAGGTCGAGCTCGCCCGTCTCCCGGAACGGGGTCGCGGCGATGAGGTAGACCCCTCTGGCGTCGCTCGTGAGCATCCTTCCCCTGCCTCCTGCGCTGGACCTTGCTCCGGTCGGATCGGGAGCGCGTTCAGGATTCGTTCATGGTGTCCGGTACCATGGACGCTCGCCGACCCTGCCGGCCCGGCGCACCATAGCCGCGCCGGCGGGATCGGGCGAGAGCCGGAAGGAAACGGAAGGCCGCGGTCCGGCGAGAACCGCGGCCCCGGAGCGGCGGATCGGAAGGGGCTGGCCGATCAGACGCGCGAGGTGGGGCCCGTCGTCGCGGTCACGGTCTCGGTGTCGACGGCGCGGGCGAAGCCGAAATAGGCCGCAGCGATCGTGATCAGCGCGTGCAGCCAGATGTCGTGGCCGAACAGCGGCACGATGCCCCAGAGCGTGTTGAGGCCGGGGATCAGGCCCGCGATCGTCAGGATCGCATAGACCACCGCCGTCGCCTTGGCGAAGCTCCTGGCACCCGCGAAGCTGCGGTAGGCGACGATGCCGTAGAGGCCCCAGACGATGTGCACGAGGTTATGGATCGCGTTGGTCGGGAACAGGCCCAGGAGATAGCCGTAGCTCGCGGCCGTGGCCGGCGCCGGCCCGGCATCGCCGGGCGCCGCGGTGCCGGTCGCCATCGTTTCCATGCCGTGCGAGACGAGGCCCGGAATGAAGCCGGCGATCCCGGCGAGCAGCAGAATGATGCCGAGAATGAGCGCGAACGTGCGCGTGTTCATCCATGTTCTCCGCTTGGCACGCTGCGGAGCCCATGCCGGCTCCTCAGCCCTCGGCATGCAGAACGTGCGCGAGAGACCATAGGTTCCGGCTTCGTTCCGGCAAGGGCAGGGCCTTAGTCCTCAAGGTGCCGCCGCGTCCTCGATCTCGAACGCGGCCCGCTCGCGGCCCTGCCAGACGTCGAGCTTGACCCGGCCGGCGAGCCGCAGCGTGATCCGGCCTTCCAGCAGCATCCGGCCCAGCGCCGTCTGGGCGCTCCTGAACGCGATCCCCTTGACGCGCCCGCCGGCGGTCCCGGCGAGAAGGCAGCTCACGTGCCCGTCGCCCACGACCCGCGCGTTCGTCACCCGCGCATCCGTGAGGCAGAAACGGGGCTCGGCGTTGCCGGGGCCGTAAGGTGCGATCAGGCCGATCTGGTTCGCGAGCGCCGGCTGCGCTGCGCCCACGCTCAAGGCACCGTCGAGCTCGAGCGGCTCGGGCTCCGGCACGCCGGGGCCGCGCTCGGCCGCGAACCGCTCCACGAGGAAGTCGTGGAATCGCCGGATCCCACCCTCCTCCAGCGTCATGCCGGCCGCCATCCCGTGACCGCCGCCATGGACGAGAAGGCCCTGCTGCCGGGCGGCGATCACGGCGGCACCCAGATCGAAGCCGCGGATCGAGCGCGCCGAGCCCTTGGCCACGCCGTCCGCCACCCCCAGCACCACGACCGGCCGGTGGAAGCGCTCGACCAGCCGGCTCGCGACGATGCCGACGATGCCGTGGTGCCAGCCCTGGCCGGCGGCGACCAGCACCGGCAGCCCGGCCGCGGCCTGCGCCTCGACCGCACGCTGGGCGGCGTCGAGCAGAGCGCGCTCGACCGCCTGCCGCTCGGCGTTGAGCGCATCGAGGCGTGCCGCGATCTCCGCCACCTCCACGGGATCCTCGCTCACGAGGAGCCTCGCACCCAGATCCGACTGGCCGATCCGGCCGCCGGCGTTGATCCTGGGGCCGAGCACGAAGCCGAGCTGGCGCGCGTCGGTGACGGCGGCGAGGCCCGCCGCCCGTGCCAGCGCCGCCATGCCGGGAACACCGCTGCCGTGCGCCACCTTCAGGCCCTGGTGGACGAAGGCGCGGTTCAGGCCCGTGAGCGGAACCACGTCGCAGACCGTGCCCAGCGCCACGAGGTCGAGCCAGCCCAGAAGCGGCGGCTCGGGCCGATCGGCGAAGAAGCCCCGCGCGCGCAGCGCCCGGCTCACGCCGACCAGCACCACGAAGGTCACTCCCACCGCTGCCAGATGCTTGAGCGGGCTCTCCTGGTCGACCCGGTTGGGGTTGACCACGGCGAGCGCTTCCGGCAGCCGCTCCTCGGCCGCATGGTGGTCGACGACGATCACCTCGAGCCCGGCCGCCCGTGCCCGGGCCAGCGGCTCGAAGGCGGTGGTGCCGGTGTCGAGGGTGACGACGAGCCGGCAGCCCCGGGCGGCCAGCTCCTCGATCACGCGCGGGTTGGGGCCGTAGCCCTCGAGCAGCCGATCCGGGATCGCGAACGCGACCTCCACCCCGAGCGAGCGCAGATAGCGCGCGGCGAGCGCGGTGGCGGTCGCCCCGTCGACGTCGTAGTCGCCGATGAGCCCCACCTTCTCGCCGCGCAGAACGGCATCCGCCAGCCGCTCGGCGGCTCGGTCGAGATCCAGAAGATGCGAAGGCTCCGGCAGGAAGTGCCGGAGCTTCGGCGCCAGAAAAGCCGCCGCCTCGGCCGGGCGCACGCCGCGGCCGGCGAGCACCCGGCCCACGATCTCGGGCACCCCGTGGAGCTGGCTGATCGCGAGCGCATGCGCCTCGTCGCACGGCCGCAGCCGCCAGCGGCGCCCGAGAACGCTGCGCTCGATCTCCATCGCAGCCGCCTCAGCCCTGGATATGCGGCACCACCTCGGCCTTGACCGGCAGGTTGTGCTCGGTCTCGATGATCCGGACCGTGCCGGTCTTGGAGCGCATCACGATCGACTCGGTGAAGACCTTGCTGCCGCGGCGTCGCACACCCTTGAGCATGGTGCCGTCGGTGACGCCGGTGGCCGCGAACATGACGTCGCCCTTGGCGAGATCGGTCATGTTGTAGATCCGGTCGAGGTCCTCGATCCCCATCCGCCGCGCCCGCGCGCGCTCGTCGTCGTTCCTGAACAGGAGCCGGCCCTGGAACTGGCCGCCGATGCAGCGCAGCGCCGCCGCCGCCAGCACACCCTCGGGTGCTCCGCCACTGCCCATGTAGATGTCGATGCCGCTCTCGGGCCGGGCGGTGGCGATCACACCGGCAACGTCGCCGTCGCTGATGAGCCGGATGCGCGCTCCCACCTTGCGCACCGCCGCGATCAGCTCCGCGTGCCGCGGCCGGTCGAGGATCAGCACGACCAGCTCGCCCACGGGCACGCCCTTGGCCTCGGCCAGCCGGTGGAGGTTCTCGGCCGGGCTGTCGGTGAGCTTGACCACGCCCTCGGGCAGGCCGCCGCCGACGGCGATCTTGTCCATGTAGGTGTCGGGGGCGTTGAGGAAGCCGCCGTGCGGCGCCATGGCGAGGCAGGAGATCGCGTTGGCGCCGCCCTTGGCGGTGATCGTGGTGCCCTCGAGCGGGTCGAGGGCGATGTCCATCTTGGGACCGCGGCCGGTGCCGACCTTCTCGCCGATGTAGAGCATCGGCGCCTCGTCGCGCTCGCCCTCGCCGATCACGACCGTGCCGTCGATGTCGAGCACGTTGAGCGCCTGACGCATGGCGTCGACCGCGGCCTGGTCCGCCGCCTTCTCGTCGCCGTGGCCGATCAGCTTGGCGCTGGCGAGAGCCGCCGCCTCGGTGACGCGCACGCTGTCGAGGGCCAAGTTGCGGTCCTCGCTCAGATACTGCTTCATTCTTCCCCCCGTCTCCTCCGGACGACGCCGCTCTCTCGCGGGCGTCTTCCGCTCATGGACGCTCGATGCGGATCATCCGCGGCGGTTCCAGCACCGACGCCAGCGCGCCGATGCGCTGGAGAGCGCCGCGCATGTCGGCCTCGAGCGCATCATGGCTCGTGAGCACGATCGGCACCGCCTGACCGGGATTGCGGCCGCGCTGGATCAAGGATTCGATCGACACGTTGTGATCGCGGAGCACGGCCGAGATGTCGGCGAGCACGCCCGGCTGGTCCACCACCATGAGGCGGATGTAGTAGCAGCCCCGGTGCGCCGTCATGGGGGCGATCGGATGATCGGCGAGCCCGCTCGCCGGCACGCCGAAGACCGGCAGGCGCAGGCCCCGCGCGATATCGACGATGTCGGCGACCACGGCCGAGGCCGTGGGTCCGGCACCGGCACCCCGGCCCTCGTGCACGACCGAGCCCACCCGGTCGCCCTCGACCACGACACCGTTGAACACCCCCTCGACCTGGGCGATGGGCGCTTCCGCCGGCACCATGCAGGGATGGACCCGCTGCTCGAGCCCGGCCGCGGTCATCCGCGCCACGCCGAGCAGCTTGATCCGGTAGCCGAGCTGGCCCGCGAAGGCGATGTCCATGGCCGAGACGTGCCGGATGCCCTCGATGTGGACCGCATCGAAGCGCGGCCGCCCGCCGAAGGCGAGCGAGGCCAGCAGCGTCAGCTTGTGCGCGGCGTCGATCCCGTCGACGTCGAACGAGGGATCGGCCTCGGCATAGCCCAGGGCCTGCGCCTCGGCCAGCACGTCCGCGAACTCGCGGCCGGTCTCGCGCATCGTCGTCAGGATGAAGTTGCAGGTACCGTTCAGGATGCCCGAGACGCTGACGATCCGGTTGGCGGCGAGCCCCTGGCGCAGAGACTTGATGATCGGAATGCCGCCCGCGACCGCGGCCTCCCAACCCAAAGGCGCGCCCGTGCTCTCGGCGAGGCGCGCCAGCTCGGTGCCGTGATGGGCGAGCATCGCCTTGTTCGCGGTCACGACGGGCCGGCCACGCCTCAGGCACGCCCGCACGAGCTCGAGCGCTATCCCGTCGCTGCCGCCGATCAGCTCGCACACCAGATCGACCTCGGGGTCCTCGGCGAGCGCTCGCGCATCCTCGTGCCAGCGCAGGCCGCCGAGGTCGAGGTCGCGCTTGCGGCCCGGATCGCGGGCGCTCACCGCCGTCACCACGAGCCGGCAGCCGGTGCGGCGGGTGAGCAGTTCCGCGTTCTCCCGCAAGGTGCGCAGCGTGCCGCCGCCGACCGTGCCGAGCCCGGCGATGCCGATGCGCAAGCTCTTCTCCCCGTTCGCCATCACGCCACCGCCTTCTCGGGCTGGGCCGCATCCGCCGCCGTCTCGCCGCCGTGCCGGGCGAGGAAGGCGCGAATGTTGCGCACGGCCTGCCGCAGGCGGTGCTTGTTCTCGACCAGCGCCATGCGCACATAGCCTTCGCCGTACTCGCCGAAGCCGATCCCGGGCGAGACCGCCACGTCCGCCTCCTCGAGCAGCAGCTTCGCGAAGCCCAGGGAGCCCAGATGGCGGAACCGCTTCGGTACCGGCGCCCAGCAGAACATGGTGGCGTCGGGTTTCGGGATCGGCCAGCCGGCCTTGGCGAGTCCGTCGACCAGGACGTCGCGCCGCTCGCGATAGAGCTTGCGGAACCCCTCCACACAGTCCTGCGGCCCGTTGAGCGCCGCCGTCGCCGCCACCTGGATCGGGGTGAAGGCGCCATAGTCGAGGTAGGACTTGATCCGGGTCAGCGCCGAGACGAGCCGGGTGTTGCCGGCGGCGAAGCCGATACGCCAGCCCGGCATGGAATAGGTCTTGGAGAGCGAGCCGAACTCGATCGCGACGTCGAAAGCACCGGGTGCCTGCAGGATCGAGGGCGGCGGCTCGTCGCCGAAATAGATCTCGGCATAGGCGATGTCGGAGAGGAGCCAGATCTCCTTGGCCTTCGCCCAGGCGACCATCTCCTTGTAGAAGTCGAGGTCGCAGGTGAGCGCCGTCGGGTTCGAAGGGAAGTTCAGCACCACCATGCTGGGTGCCGGCACCGAATGCTCGGCGGCATGCGCGAGCTCGCGCATGAGATCGATTCCCGGTCCGAACGGCACGTGCCGGATCGAGGCGCCGGCGATGATGAAGCCGAAGGGATGGATCGGGTAGCTCGGGTTGGGGGTGAGGATCGTGTCGCCCGGTGCCGTGATCGCCTGGGCGAGGTTGGCGAGCCCCTCCTTCGAGCCCAGCGTCACGCACACCTGGGTCTCGGGGTCGAGCCTGACCCCGAAGCGCCGCTCGTAATAGCCGGCCCAGGCCTTCCGCAGGCCCGGAATGCCGCGCGAGGTCGAGTAGCGGTGCGTCTTTCCGTCCCGCACGGTCTCGACCAGCTTGTCGACGATGTGCTTGGGCGTGGGGCTGTCCGGGTTGCCCATCCCGAGATCGATGATGTCGCGGCCCGCGGCTCGGGCCGCCGCCTTGAGCCGGTTGACCTCGGCGAAGACGTAGGGCGGCAGGCGACGGATGCGGTGGAATTCGGGCTCTTTCATGCGCTCGATCCAGGAGATGCGGCGGCCCGAGCCGCGGGCCGCCATCTTGGCCGTGCTTCCTAGCACGTTTCGCGCGGATCGCGAATCCGCATCCGGGCCGAAGCTGCTGCGGCTTTGCGCTCAGCTCGGCCGGGACGCCGCGAGGTAGACGACCACCTCGTCGCCCACGCCGCCCGTGCTGAGCTCGAGCTGGCTCGCGGAGGCGCCGGCCTGCATGAGCGCCATCGCCACCTGCCGGCCGCGGTCGATGCCGAGCCCCGCCGGCGCGGCCGGTGCCACGATCCTGAGCCCTGCTCCGGCGGCACGTGCGATCTCGACCGCCTGGGCGAGCCGGCTCCGGGCGTCGGCGGCGAGGCTCGTGCTCCGTGGGGCGAACGACACGCGGGCCACCACCGAGCCCGCGGCCGGAACCTGGCGCGGTACGTGGGCCGCGCTCCGGGCCGGCGACTCCACGGCAGCGGTCGTCGCGACCGGCTGCGGGACCCCGGCGGCGCTCTTCTCTCCATCGTTGCCGCCCTCGTCGAGGCCCAGAAGCCCGCCGAGATAGCTGCCGAAGCGCTGGATCGCACCGGGTTGCGCCTCGACCTTGCCTTGTCTCGCCCCGGCCGCAGGGGGCGCCGCGGGCGGCTGCCCGCCGGAAGCGGGTGCCGCACCCTCGGCCGGCTGCGCCGGGCCGGACAGGCCCAGGGCTTCGGTGATCGAGGCCGGACCGTAAGGGTCCGGGATCTTGCGCCCGAGGCGGCGCATGAACTTCCGCAGGCGGCCATCGTCGGCGGCGGCGTTCAGGTTCTCCTCGACATAGGCGCGGGCGATGGCCGCATCGCCGGGCGGCTGGCCCGCCGCGGCCGGCTGCGCCGCTTTCTGCGGCGCTCCTGCGGTCTCGGCCGCCGCCGGCGCCGGTGCCGCCGGCGGCGGCGTCTTGCTCTGGCCGGTGGCGTAAGCCAGCTCGGCCGCGCGATGCCGCGCGTTCTCGCGGTCGGCCACGAGCGCATCCGCGATCGCGCGCCGCTGCTCGACCGTATAGCTCAGGTGTGGGCGCGGCGGCACGCTCGCGAGGTCGGGATAGTCGCTGGGCGAGGCCGGGACGGCGGGGCTCGCCCCCGGCCTGCCGGAGCGCTCGCAGGCGGCTGTGGCCAGGAGCAGCAGGAGGGCGCAGCCGGAGGCCATGCTGCGCTGCAACGAAATGCCGCGTGGCAGAAGGCTGCCCGTCGCATGCCGGCCACGGGTGCCGGGTGATATCGCCCGCTTCGGATCGTTGGCGACAGATCGCGGATTGACTACATACACGGTCCGGTAGCGATCCAGCTGTAGAGATTTCCCGACCGGCGGAGGCTCATCGACAGGGCTCGGGCGATTCCCGAAGGCCCGGCGATGGGCGAGCGCGCAGCGCGGCGCGGTGGATGATAGGGGATTGGAAGATGGCCGAGCAACAGCAAGCGCAGGCGGGGGACGAGCAGTCCGAGCAGGTTGTGGCGATCCTCGGCGACATCGCCGAGCGCAGCCGCAAGCTGGTCGAGGACTTCCTCGTCCGGCAGAAGGACATCGACGTGGCGGGCTCGGCCGTGCCCGGCGTGGACGGCTCCAGGATCGGCGGCACGTTCCTCGAGATGTGCACGCGGCTGATGAGCAACCCGCACGAGCTGGTCCAGGCCCAGTTCCAGCTCTGGCAGGACTATGTCCGCCTGTGGCACACCACGGCCCAACGCATGATGGGGGTCGAGGTCGAGCCGGTGATCGTCCCCGATCGCGCCGACCGCCGCTTCAAGGACGCCGCCTGGAACGAGAACGCACTGTTCGACTTCATCAAGCAGTCCTATCTCCTGACCTCGAAGTACCTGATGCAGGTCGCGGCCAAGAAGGACGGGCTCAACGACAAGACGCAGCAGAAAATCGAGTTCTACACGCGTCAGTTCGTCGAGATGATGGCGCCCTCGAACTTCGTCGTCACCAACCCCGAGGTCCTGCGGGCCACCCTCGAGACCCGCGGCGAGAACCTCCTGCGCGGCCTCAAGAACATGCTCGAGGACCTCGAGCGCGGCAAAGGAAGGCTCGCGATCAGGATGACCGATCTCGACGCGTTCGAGGTCGGCAAGAACATCGCGACCACGCCCGGCAAGGTCGTGTTCCAGACCGACCTCATGCAGCTCATCCAGTACGCGCCCGCGACCGAGCAGGTCCACAAACGGCCGCTCGTGATCGTGCCGCCCTGGATCAACAAGTTCTACATCCTCGACCTGCAGCCCAAGAACAGCTTCATCAAGTACTGCGTCGACCAGGGCTTCACCGTGTTCGTGCTGTCCTGGGTCAACCCCGACGAGAAGCTCGCCCACAAGTCCTTCGAACACTACATGTTCGAGGGCCCGCTCGCGGCGCTCGATGCCATCGAGCAGGCGACCGGCGAGAAGGAGGTCACCGCCATCGGCTACTGCCTCGGCGGCACGCTTCTTGCCTCCACGCTCGCCTGGATGAAGGCCAAGGGCGACGAGCGGATCAAGGCCGCCACCTTCTTCACGAGTCTCGTCGACTTCACCGATCCCGGCGAGCTCGGTGTGTTCATCGACGAGGAGCAGCTCGCCGCCATCGAGAAGATGATGGCGAAACGCGGCTATCTCGAGGGCTCGGAGATGGCCACGACCTTCAACATGCTGCGCGCCAGCGACCTGATCTGGTCGTTCGTGATCAACAACTATCTCCTCGGCAAGGACCCGTTCCCCTTCGACCTCCTCTACTGGAACTCCGACAGCACCCGCATGCCGGCGGCGATGCACAGCTTCTATCTGCGCAAGTGCTATCACGAGAACGCGCTGGTCAGGCCGGGCGGCGTCACCCTGGGCGGCGTGCCGATCGACCTGCGGACGATCGACGTCCCGGTCTACTGGCTCTCGACCAAGGAGGACCACATCGCCCCCTGGAAGAGCACCTACGCCGCGACCCAGATCTACCGGGGGCCGAAGAAGTTCGTCCTCGCCGGCTCGGGCCACATCGCGGGCGTGGTCAACCCGCCGGCGTCCGGCAAGTACGGCTACTGGCTCAACGACCGGCTCCCGGCCGACCCGGATGCCTGGTACGCGGGCGCCACCCACCACGAGGGCTCGTGGTGGAACGACTGGGCGCAGTGGAACGCCTCGTTCGCGGGCGAGATGGTCCCGGCCCGTCGTCCCGGCGACGGCAAGCTGAAGCCGATCGAGGCCGCCCCCGGCTCCTACGTCAAGGTGCGCCTGGTCTGAGGTCGGGCCGAAGCCTTCTCTGCTCCGTCACCAGGGCCGGCACCCGCGCGGATGCCGGCCCTGGTCGGTTTTCGAGGGGATGTCAACTCGGCGGCCGTGGCCGTCCGCCGTTGACGTCCCTACGGTCGGGCCCATTCGGCCCGCGGTCCGTCACCCCGCCTCGGCGGCGCTGCGCTCGATGTGCGCCGCCAGCGCGTCCAGCCGGCGTGCGGCCGTGGCGACCGCCCAGGCCGCGCGCTCGCGGATCGCACCCTCCACCCGCGCGAGCTCGCCCTTCAGCCGCTCGAGCTCGCTCCGCGCTTCGTCGAGCTGATCGGCGAGCACGAGGCTCGTCATCAGCAGCATCATCTCCTCGCCGAGCCCGCGCTGCCCCTGGATCAGGCCGGCGGCGCACTGGTCCACCAGACGGGCGAGCTGGTGCACGCGGAACGCCTCGCCGGCGCCGCACTGCAGGCGGAACCGACGTCCGCCGATCGTCACCTCGACCGTGTCCATTCCCTCAGCCGCGCTCCTGCTCGCCGAGCGCTCGCTGGAGCTGGGCCAGGACGGCGCGGCCCGCCTGCTCGAGCCGCTCGCCGCGGGCCTTGGTGCCGGCGAGCTCGCGCCCGAGCCGCTCGCACTCGCCCTTGAGCATCAGCGCCTCGCGCTCGAGCGTCTGGGCGCGGCCCGACGCCTGCGCCGCCTGCTTCTCGAGCCGCTCCTTCTCGCCCGAGACCACACGAAGCTGCTGCTGGAGCTGCTCGACCGCGCTCCTGAGCTCCCGGATCTGCCGCTCGGCCTCGCTCGCCCGCTGCGCGCTTTCGGCCGCCGCCCGCTCGGCGCGCGCCTGAGCCGCGGCCAGTTCGCGCTGCAGCCGCTCCCGCTCGGCCGCGAGCCCGTCGCGCGCCCCGGCCGCCGCCGCGTGCTCCGCGCGGGCGCGTTCCGCCTCGGCCTCGGCCGCCGCGACTCGTCGCGCGGCTGCCGCCTCCACCGCCTCGATCCGTCGCGCGGCTTCGGCCTCGGCCGCCGCCGTCCGCGCCTTCGCCTCGGCCTCCGCGACCGCGACCCGCCGCTCGGCTTCGGCCTCGATCCGCCGCCATTCCTGCAGGCGTCCGATCAGGCCCTCGAACCGGCCGAACGCCGCATCGAGCTCCTTCTCCGCCGCGTCGAGCGCTCCCATCCCCGCCCGCGTTCCTTTCGCCAGCGCCACCACCCGCGTGGCCTTGCCATGCGGTGCGGGCGCCGTCAACGCGTGCGCTCGACCGGCCCGGAGGAGCCCGGCCCCGCGTCGCTGTCGGCTTCTTCCCCGAGATCGGCGCACAGGCTGCGCAGCCGGCCCTCGAGGCGATCCCAGAGGAGCAGATAGATCTCGTCCCCGAGCCGTCGGCCGGCCTCGGTCAGACGGATGCCGGCCTCGGTCCGCTCGACCAGGCCCTTCGCCGCCAGCCGGCCCAAGGAGCGCCGCGCCGTCTCGACCGGCAGCGCCGAGGCGAGAGCCAGGCCGCGAAGCGACGCGGCGCCGTCCGCCATGGCGAGGCACTGGTAGAGAACGATGTCGTTGGTGTTGAGCTTCTGCTCGTTCGCGAAGCGCAGGAACTCGAACAGCACGAGACGCAGCTTTTCCCGCGTCGACCGCTTCATGCCCGGGCGTCTCACGTTTCCGTCCCTCACGTCGACCGGTCGAGTCTCGTCGCACATGGATATTGCATCGGATCGACCCAACTTTTCCGTCCTTTTCGCATATTTTTGGACGCTTGAAAGATGATTGTTGTCCGAAGAAGCGGTCTTCCGTCCCAAATCAGGACGCTAGCGGATTGTGATCCGCGCGTTCGAAGCTAACCTGCCAATGATACCTGGACATGCCCGGTCGTCACATCGCCGCGGCGTGCGATCCGAGCACCGTGCCTGTCGTCCGGCCCTGCCGCCGGCGGCCCGGCAGCGAGCAAGGGGGTATGCGGCCGCGTCCCGCGGGGGGACGGGTTGCTGAACGAGACGAGCAAGGATATTCGATCATGCCTTATTACTATGGTACCGTCGGTGACGACGTCATCAACGGATCGGACTGGGACGACTACATTTACGGCGGGCCGAACGGCTATTACTGGGACGGCCCCGGCCGTGACACGCTCTACGGCAACGGCGGCAACGACTATCTCTACGGCGGCGAGAGCGCCGACAAGCTCTACGGTGGTGCCGGCAACGACTACCTCAACGGCTACACCGGCAACGACGAGTACTACTTCTCCGGCAGCTTCGGTCAGGACACGATCGAAGACTATTACGGCTCGAACAAGGTCGTCTTCACCGATCTCGACATTTCCGATGTCAGCTTCGAATATGACGGAGACGATCTGTTCATCATGAAGAACGGATCGAGCGACCGGGTGGCCATCCGGGACTATCATGACTACAGCGGCTACTACACCATCCAGTTCGCCGACGGCATCTGGACCAACGGCCCGACCAACGGCAACGACACCCTGATCGGGACCTGGGGCGACGACCGGATCGACGCGCTCGCCGGCAACGACTCGGTCAGCGGCGGCTGGGGCAACGACACGCTCACCGGCAACACCGGCAACGACCGGCTCTACGGCGAGGGAGGCGACGACTGGCTGATCGGCGGCCCCGGCAACGACGTCCTCGACGGCGGCGTCGGCAGCGACTGGGCCAACTACTGGCGCGACGGCGGCACGGGCGGCGTGACGGTCGACCTCGCGCTGGGCAGGGCCACGCGCGGCGGCGAGACCGACACGCTCTACAGCATCGAGAACGTCGGCGGTACCGACTACAACGACACCATCAAGGGCAACAGCCTCGCCAACTATCTCACCGGCGGCAACGGCAACGACTCCATCTACGGCGTCGACGGCAACGACCTGCTCGCCGGCGGCAACGGCAACGATCTCCTGGACGGCGGCACCGGCAGCGACACCGTGACCTACGAGGTGAGCGGTGCCGCGGTGAAGATCGACCTCGGCCTGGCCAAGGGCATGCGCGGCAGCGAGGTCGACCGGTTCGTCGGCATCGAGAACGCCAAGGGCTCGAGCTTCGCCGACGAGATCCGGGGCAGCTCGGGCGCCAACGAGCTGAACGGGCTCGGCGGCAACGACACGCTCTACGGCGGCGCCGGCAACGACGTCCTCTATGGCGGCACGGGCAACGACAGGATCATCGGCCAGACGGGCTATGATCGGATGTACGGCGAAGCCGGCAAGGACGTGTTCGACATCAATCCGGGCGATACCGGCATCGGCCCCGGCCATCGCGACATCATCGTCGACTTCCAGCGCGGCAGCGACAAGATCGACCTCGCCTCGTTCGACGCCAACGCGAGCCGGGCGGGCGATCAGGCCTTCACCTTCATCGGCACCAACGGCTTCACCGCCGCGGGCCAGCTCCACTATCTCTACGATGGCAGCAACACCATCGTCCAGGCCAGCACCGACGCCGATTCCCAGCCCGAGCTCGAGATCCAGCTCACCGGCAGGATCGCGCTGACAGCGGCGGATTTCGTCCTCTGAAGCGAGCTTCCGCTGCATCGGGCGGAGCGGCTGCCGGTGTCATGGGCCAGCCATGACGCTCGACGGTAGCTCCGCCTGGTCCGTTGGAAACTGGCCCTGGTGCCGTCCGCGGACGGTCCGGAGCGATCCTCGTCCCGATTCCTCCCATGTCTCGCGTGGGAAGGATCGGGACGGGGCGCTTCCGCCCGGCCGCGAGCCGGCGCTTCAGTGCTGCAGCGCTCGCGCCAGCTCGGCCTTGTCCATCTTGGAGCGGCCCGGAATGCCCTGTCGCTTGGCCTCGGCGTAGAGCTCGGCCCGCGTCCGACCGTCGCCGCCCGACGCACGGCGTCTGCCACCCTCCTTCTGCGCCCGCGCGGTCTGGCCCGCCCGCTCCTTGCGCTTGGTGCGGGCGAGATGGCGCCGGTTCGCCGCCTCGCTCTCCTGTTTCGAGGTGCCGGCCTCGTGCAGCGCGATCGCGATCGCCTGCCGGGGGTTCCTCACCTTCCGGCCATGGGTCTCGAGCTCGCCGTGCTTGAACTCGTGCATGACCCGCTCGACCGTCTCCTTCTGCGCTCTCGACTGCCGTGTCATAGGAGATCTCCGGATTGGATTCTTCCCGCTGCACAACCCCGACCCGGCCCGGTCTGTTCCAGTGCCGATGTGCTGCTGCGATCGGCCGCATTCTTCTTCTCGTCGCAGCGACATCTTCGTCCGCCCACTTCCCGGGCGGCCGGAACTGTCCTACATCATCGGCGTCTGTTTAGCCTCCCTGATCCTTGCTGCTTCGGCCGGGTGGAGCGATCCACCCGGCCTTTTCTTTACTTGGCAGCGACTCGAGGCCGGGATTCCCGGAACATCACGCGAAATCGCCCCTCTTCGTGACACTCGGGCGTGCTTGCCGGACGGCGACCGGAAATGGAGCAGACAGGTCTGGCATCGCCCTATGGCAGAGCCTCGGCTGGCACAAGACGAAGAGGCTGATTTCTCATGATGCTCCGGAGATCCCGCCTCTCTTGACTATATTCCTAGATCCGGCTAGGCTCGGGCCAGCTGCCCCTCAGCCCGGACCTGCCCCCCGTGCCCGACCTCGCCCCCAATACCGCCACAGCCGACCCGTCCCCCGCCCCGCAGCAGCGCGGCCCCAAGACCCCGGAGGGCAAGGCCCGCTCGTCCATGAACGCCCTCGAGCACGGCCTGCGCGCCAAGAGCTTCCGGCTCCTGCCCGAGGAGAGCGGCACCGCCTTCGCCGCCTTCGTCCGCCGGCTCGAGGCCACTTACGCCCCCGAGGACGCGAGCGAGCAGGCGGCGATCGAGGCGCTCGCCACCGCCTTCTGGCAGGCGAGCCGCGCCGATGCGCAAGAAGCGGCGGTGCTCGTCGCCCTGCGCGCCGAAGCGAGCGTGGTCGACGGGCTGGATCTGATCGAGGCACCGGCACCCCGCGCCGCGCTCGCGACGGTGCTGCGCTACCAGGCGGCAGCGCAGAACGCCGCCCGGCGGGCGCTCGACCTGTTCTTGAAGCACCGCAAGGCCAAGCGCGCCGGCCTGTTCGCCCCGCGCGCGGCCACCGCCGCAGCACCGGTACCAGCCCCGGCGGCCGAGGACACCGCGGGGGCGGGTGAGACGGGCACGAGGGATATTTGCACGAACGAATTGTCGCCACGGCCGAGCGAACCCGAGCCGCCGGGCCGCCTGGTCGAGCCCGCCCCGCCCGAGGAGGACGCGGCGGTCCTGCCGCCGGTCGAGGCCGACCCCGCGCGCGAGGCGGCCCGGCTCGCCATCCTCGCCTCGCTCG
>NZ_JBBLZC010000062.1:0-1823 GCF_037908215.1 Benzoatithermus flavus
GCGGCGAGGTGCTGGTCGACGGCCGGCCGCTCCAGGCGCGGACGCCCAAGGACGCGCTCGATGCCGGGCTCGCCTACCTCACCGAGGATCGCAAGGGGCTCGGCCTGTTCCTCGACATGTCCTGCGGCGAGAACATCAACCTCGGCGTGATCGACCGCGACGCGGGCCGGGGCGGTGTCTTGAACCTCGCCGCGGCCCGGCGCCGGGCGCAGGCCGCCTTCCAGGCGCTCAGGATCCGGGCGGCGAGCCCGCTGGTCACGGTCGGCAGCCTCTCGGGCGGCAACCAGCAGAAGGTGCTGCTCTCGCGCTGGCTCGAGACCGAGCCCAAGGTTTTGATCCTGGACGAGCCGACGCGCGGGGTCGACATCGGCGCCAAGTCCGAGATCTACCGGATCATCGACGATCTCGCCCGGCGCGCGATCGGGGTGATCGTGATCTCGAGCGAGATGCCGGAGATCATCGGCATCTGCGACCGGGTGCTGGTGATGCGCGAGGGCCACATCGAGGGCGAGCTCGGCGGGCCGACGGGCCGGCCGATCACCCAGGAGAACATCATGGCGCTCGCCGCCGGCGTGGCGCATGCCGCCTGAGTGGCCGGGCACGATCGAGGAGAGGCGAAAGATGGCCGAAACGCAGCCCGCAACCGCCCCGGCGGCAACGCCGACCGGGACCCCGGCGCCGGCATCCGGCGGCGCCGGGCTGTCGGCGCGGCAGGTGCGCCTGCGCGGCCTGCTCCAGGCGGTGGGCATGTTGCCGGTGCTGATCCTGCTCGGCATCGCCTTCCACTACTTCAGCGACGGCCGCTTCTTCACGCCGCAGAACATCTCGATCGTGGCGCAGCAGGCCTCGATCAACACCGTGCTCGCCGCCGGGATGACCTTCGTCATCCTCACCGGCGGCATCGACCTCTCGGTCGGCTCGATCCTGGCCGCGGCCGCCATGGCGGCCCTGCTCGCCTCCCTGATCCCGGGCTGGGGCCTGCTCGGCATCCCCGCCGCGCTGCTCACCGGCCTGTTGTTCGGCCTGCTCAACGGCGCGCTGATCGCCTTTGTCGGCCTGCCGCCGTTCATCGTCACCCTCGGCTCCTTGACCGCCGTGCGCGGCCTGGCGCGGCTGATGGGCGGCGACACCACCGTGTTCAACCCCGACCTGCCGTTCGCCTTCATCGGCAATGCCGGCATCCCGATCGCCCCCGGCGTGACCCTGCCCTGGCTCGCCGTCATCGCCTTTCTCGTCATCGTCGTTTCCTGGTTCGTGCTGCGGCGCACGGTTTTGGGCCTGCGGATCTACGCCGTGGGCGGCAACCCGGCGGCGGCGCGGCTGTCGGGGATCAAGGTCTGGACGGTGCTGCTGTTCGTCTACGCCACCTCGGGCCTGCTCGCCGGCCTGGGCGGGGTGATGACCGCGGCGCGGCTGTTCGCCGCCAACGGCCTGCAGATCGGCCAGGCCTACGAGCTCGACGCGATCGCGGCGGTGATCCTGGGCGGCACCAGCTTCGTCGGCGGCATCGGCTCGATCTGGGGCACGCTGATCGGCGCGCTGATCATCGCCGTGCTGTCGAACGGCCTCATCCTCATGGGGGTCTCGGACATCTGGCAGTTCATCATCAAGGGCCTGGTGATCATCGGCGCCGTCGCCCTCGACCGCGTCCGGCTGCAGGGCAGTGCCCGCACCTGAGCCCTCGAGAGCTCCGGCCCCAAAGGGCCGGTCGTGCAGGCTCCCGGCGGTCCCTGGTCCGCCGCCGGCGAGCCCGGGGAGGGGCCAGGGAGACAACTCGGATGTGGAAAAACCTGCTGCTCGCGGGCGCGGCCTTGGCGCTCGCC